>NZ_JAXION010000008.1:0-60789 GCF_049311045.1 Rhodococcus sp. 7Tela_A2
CCGCTGTGCGGTCGGAGTACCCACCGCGGACGGGTGGCGGATGCTGCGCGGTGACGAGACCGGGGTGCTGCTCGGCGAGCGCATCCTGGGCTCGGCGCCGCCCGACCCGCTCGTCGCCACGACCATCGTGTCCTCGACGCTGCTCGGCAAGCTCGCCGCGGCGCGCGGCGCACGGTTCGCCCAGACCCTGACCGGCTTCAAGTGGCTCGCCCGCGCCGGGGACGGATTGGTCTACGCATACGAGGAGGCGATCGGTCACTGCGTCGACCCCGACGCGGTGCGCGACAAGGACGGCATCGCCACCGCCGTCGTGGTCGCGGACTTCGTTGCGGCTCTGAAAGCGTCGGGGCGCACGCTTCTCGATACCCTCGACGACCTGTACCGCGAGTTCGGTATCCACGTGGGCGACCAGGTCTCGCTGCGCGTCGACGATCTGAGCCGCATCGACGAGATCATGGCGCATCTGAGGTCGTCGCCACCGCGCACGCTCGCGGGCGAGGCGGTGACGGTCACCGACCTGGCTGCGGCCGACGGACCGCTGAACACCGACGCTCTCGTGTTCGAGGGCCCGACCGTGCGCGTGGTGGTGCGGCCGTCCGGCACCGAACCGAAGCTGAAGTTCTACCTCGAGGTCGTCACCGACATCGACCGCTCCACCGCGGAGACAACTCTCGGAGCCCTCCGCGAGTGGGCCTCCGCGCTCGGCGACTCGGTGCTCTGACCGACCGGCTCGGGATGCGACTTCCCCGGACTACCGGGGACCGTACTGGCGATCTCCGGCATCGCCGAGACCCGGCACGATGTACTTGTTGTCGTTGAGACCCTCGTCGACCGACGCGGTCACCAGGCGGACCGGATGACCGGACGCTGCCAGCGCATCGACCCCCTGCGGTGCCGCGACGACACACACCGCGGTGATGTCGGTGGCGCCGCGCGCCACGAGCAGGTCGAGGGTGTGCACCATCGAACCTCCCGTCGCGAGCATCGGATCGAGCACGAACACGGGCAACCCGGACAGGTTCTCGGGCAGCGACTCGAGATACGGCACCGGCTCGAAGGTTTTCTCGTCGCGGGCGAGACCCACGAATCCCACCCGAGCCTGAGGGATCAGGGCGTGGGCCTGGTCGACCATGCCGAGTCCGGCGCGCAGGACGGGGACGAGCAACGGCGGCTGTTGCAACCGCACGCCCTCGGTGACCGCCACCGGCGACTTGACCTCGAACTTCTCGACCGGCGCGTCGCGCACCGCCTCGTAGACGAGCATCTGGGTGAGCCGGCTCAACGCGTCTCGGAATGCAGCGTTGTCGCTGCGTTCGTCGCGAAGAATGGTGAGGAGAGAAGCAGCGAGCGGGTGGTCGACAACGAGCATGTCCATGCAGAAAAGGATAGAGCGCTCACGACACGTGCAGGTACGAGGGAACCGGACCCGTCCGCTATGCGTCGAACCCCGATGAGGAATGTCCACCTCGCGCCGCACTCGACGTGACGGTGGACACCGCAATCGACCACGGGGGGACGAGTGTCGGAAGAACTCGACAGGGACCGGCAATTCGGCGGCGGACCGCACGAAGGAACCGTGGTGGCGGTCCGCGCCGACACCGCGACGATCACGGCGTTCGGGCACCGGGCTGCCGCACTGGCCGAACGCATGCACAGTGCGGCAGCACACACCCGGGACGGTGACCCCGCCCTGCTCGGTCCGGTGCTCGGCCCCGTGGGTGCGACGTTCTTCGCCGCGCTCGTTGCGACGCACGACGCCCACGGACGCGACCTCGATCGCCTCGGCGGCGCCCTCGCCGGGATGAGTGCGGCAGCAACGGCGTCGGCGGCGGCATACGAGCGTTCGGTCGACGCGGTGGCGCGTCGACTGCTGGCCGTGCAGGACGACGCGTGATCGCGGCCGTCGGCGGCGACCTGCTGACAGCGCCCCTGAGGGAGTTGCTCGACGCCTTCGGTTCCGCTTCTGCCCCGGCACCGGATCCGGGCGCCCTCCTACGGGTAGGAGCACAACTCGCGGAGGAGGTTCATGCGGCCGGGCGGGACGCCGTCGCCGAGCTTGCGTGGGCGTGGGCAGGGCCCGCCGCGGAGAATGCCGTCGCCGGCGCCGAACGGGTGGTGTCCGATGTCCTGGTGGCCGCCGACCGTGGACTCGGCATCGCGGCCGTCGCGCTGGAGGCGACGGTCACCGTCGCGACCGGCACCGCCGAACTCCAACGGCTCGTCGACTCGTTCCTCGCGTTCGCGAATCGGGCGGCACCCGTGGCGGGTCTGCCGCACGGTCAGCTGATGCTGCTCACCGTCGCGGTCGAGCACATCGCCGAGGGTCTGCGGGTGCTCACCCGGGTCGTGTCGACCCTCGCGGATCTCACCGACCGGCTGACCGCGCTGCTCCCCGAGCACACCCCGGTGGACGCGCCGTCCGCGGCCGACCCCGCCGCGCACGCGATGGTGGGAAGCCGATCCGGGGACACCGGAACCGAGGTGGTCCTTCCCGACGGCAGCGTCAGCACCGCCCCCAATGCCGCCGCGGCGACGGCCGTCCGCCGCGCGCTCGAGCAGCAGGGCACGCCGTACCTGTGGGGCGGCACGTCGCCCGGCAGCGGACTGGACTGCAGCGGTTTGACGCAGTACGCCTACGCCGAAGCGGGCGTGGAGATCCCACGCTTGGCGCAGGAGCAGGACGTCGGGCAACGCGTCGATCCGGGATCGGTCCTGCCGGGCGACCTCGCGGTCTGGGACGGGCACGTCGCGATGGTGGTCGGCAACGGAATGATGGTGGAAGCAGGCGATCCCGTCGCGGTCACCCCGATCCGCACCGGCAACGGCGGCATGGCGTTCCAGGGGTTCTACCGGCCGACGACTGCGTGAGCGGTGTACGCCGGCCGACCGGAATCGTCCGGGCCGGGAACCACCCGGGCAGTCCCTGCGTCCAACCGGATATGGATCTCACGACTCCCGTTCCGCCGACCGCCCCGATCACCGCGATCGCCCACAATCGCGCGGGCACGATCTCGGTGCGGACCACCGACGACGGTCTCCCGGTCGAGCTGCGCATCGATCCCCGCGAACTTCGCTACGGCGCGGGTGCGCTCGCCGACGAGATCCTCGCCCTGAATCGCGTCGCCGCACAGGAAGCCGCGACTCTCCGTCACCGAGAACTGCACGAACAGGGCGTCCCACGCGAAGTGCTCGACCGGATGCGGCATTTTTCGTACGGCGACGCGCGGGCCGCCCACCGGTCGTGACCGAGCCGGAAGCCGCACGCCCGAATCCGACGAGAACAAGGGGGACCACCGATGAGTGAACAGCAGGTGACGGCGATCGTCGATCGCGTCCGCACGAAACTCGACGCTCTCGAGAGCACCCTGGAAGGGATACACGGCATCCGGGCGACCGCGCAGAGTCCGGACGGCCGGATCGCCGCGCGCGTCGACGGGACGGGCGCCCTCGCGGATCTTCGGCTGGAGGAAGCAGCATGCCGCATGGACGCGCGAGAGCTCGCGGCATCCATCCTCACGACAGTCCATGCGGCGGCCGAGGCAGCCGCCGCACAGCGGGTCGCACTCGTCGACGACCTTCGGGGTGCGCTTCGATGACGTGCTGCTTGCCACCCCGGCTATATTCTCGGCGACGACATGGCTAGGCTTCGCGCCATGGCTGGAGACATCGTCCCGATAGAGCTCGGTCTCACCGACGGCGACCTCGTGACCCTGTGGGCACCGCGCTGGCGTGAGGGCGACGACGAATGGGAGGCGTTTCTCGGCCACGGCGACGACCTGTACGGATTCCCGAGCGTGGCCGCGATGGTGGCGTTCGTCCGCTCCGGTGGCGACAACGATCTCGTGGAGCATCCCGCGTGGCCCGTGGTCGCCAAGCTCGCCGCTGTCGAGTTCGAACCCGACGACGCGCACTCGTACGACCTGATCGGCGTACCGGAACTCGCGGCCGCCGATCCCGACGCCGAGTCGATCTCCGAACTGCAGGACACGTTCGACATCGTCAGCATCCTTGGCGACGTGTGCGAACTCGATGTCGTCACCAAGTTCTTCGAGCGGACCGAAGTCGATACCCTGCTCCGCCACGGCGCGTCGGCCGTCGCGGGCCGCGAGGGACACGAGCTGTGGAACAGCATCGGCACCGCGATCGCCGAAGACTGGGACGCGGTGATCGACGCACTCGACGCCGTGGTGACCACGCCCGCGGTGGACGAGGCGGTCGTGGCCGAGATCGAGTCGGAACTGGTGGCCTCGGACGAGAACGAACTGGAAGCCGACGACACGGTCCAGGACGAGGTCGACAACGACGAGTACGAGTTCCTCGACGACGACGAAGACGACTTCTGGGCCTCCGTCGGCATCGACCCCATCAAGATCATCACGTCGGACGGTACGTGGTTCACCCTGCGTTGCTACCTCGACGACGACGCGGTGTTCCTCGGGCAGGAGGGACGGATCTTCGTCTTCCCGTCCGAGCGTGTTCTCGCGCGGTATCTCGCCGACAACCACGACCACGACATGTCCCAGCTCGAAACGTACGAGGAGATCCGGATCGCTGCGGTCGACGGGTCGCTCGAGGTCGCTGTCATCGACGACAACGTCTACGTGCTCACGGGCATCGCCGACGACATCGCCGAGGGCATCGCCGCCGTCGACCCGGAACAACTCGAGCTCGCCGTCGAGTTGTTCACCGACGCCGCCGGTTACGCGAACGACGACAGCACCGAAGCGGCCCTCGCGGCATCCACGGAGCTGGGATGGTTCGTCAACTACGTTCTCGAACCCGACCCGGGCCGCCTCGCTCCGAGCGCACCGTTCGACGCCGAAGCTCTCGCGTGGCGTGAACTCGAGCGCGAGTTCGAAGCACGGCTGAACAAGAACTGACGCGTTCGCACCGCTTCGGCCCGCTCAGCCGATCAGGACGGCGTAACCCGGTTTGATGACGTCGTCGATCAGGGCGAGCCGCTGATCGAACGGCAGGAACGCCGACTTCATCGCGTTGATCGTGAAACGCTCGAGGTCGGCCCAGCCGTACCCGAACGTGTCGGCGAGCTGCACCATCTCCTTGGTCATGGTGGTGTCGCTCATCAACCGATTGTCGGTGTTGACGGTGACGCGGAAACGCAACCGCGCGAGCAGGTCGAACGGATGTTCCGCGAGTGTCGGCACGGCCCCGGTCTGCACGTTGGAACTCGGGCACAGCTCGAGCGGGATGCGCTTGTCGCGGACGTAGCTCGCCAGCAGCCCGAGCCGTGGCTCGCCGTTCTCGCCCAGCACGATGTCGTCGAGGATGCGGACGCCGTGACCGAGCCGGTCGGCACCGCAGAAAGCTACGGCCTCGTGGATGGACGGCAGACCGAATGCCTCGCCCGCATGAATAGTGAAGTGCGCGTTGGCTGCTCGCGTGTATTCGAAGGCATCGAGGTGGCGGCTGGGCGGATTACCGGCCTCCGCGCCGGCGATGTCGAAACCCACCACTCCCCGGTCACGGAACCGGACCGCGAGTTCTGCGATCTCCCGGGATCGCGCGGCATGGCGCATCGCCGTGAGCAGACACCCGACGATGATGGGGCGCCCGGCGGCACGCGCCTCCGACTCGCCGGCGCGGAAGCCTTCGAGGACATGCTCGACCACCTCGTCGAGCGTCAGTCCGCGCTCGAGGTGCTGTTCGGGCGCGAACCTGACCTCGGCGTACACGACCCCGTCGTCCGCCAGGTCCATCACGCATTCCCGTGCCACGCGCTCGAGACCTTCCGGCGTCTGCATCACCGCAACGGTGTGTTCGAACGTCTCGAGGTACCGGACGAGGGTGCCGCTGTCGGCCGACTCCCGGAACCAGCGGGCCAGGTCTTCTTCGGTGTCGGCGGGAAGCGACCAGCCGCACGCGTCGGCGAGTTCGAGAACCGTCCCGGGGCGCAGCCCGCCGTCCAGGTGGTCGTGCAGGAGCACTTTCGGCGCGAGCTTCACCGACTCGGCCCTGCCGTCGAACATTCCGGGAACCACCGACTCGTCACTCATGTTTCGGGACGGTAGTCCGCTACGGCGTGATCCGCTCGACGATCAGCGGGCGCGGCGGCGGCGCCGTCTCGGAGACGCTGAGCCCGCCACGCAACGCACCCAGCGCGGCGGGAAACCGCCCGGGCGTGTCGGTGTGGAGCGTCGCGACGGGTTGTCCCTTGCGGACGGTGTCGCCGACGACGGCGTGCAGTTCGACTCCCGCGCCCGGCTGCACGGCCTGGCCCTGGTGTTCTCGCCCGGCGCCGAGCCGCCACGCCGCCTTCCCGACGGCGAGAGCGTCGAGTTCGGCGAGCACACCGTCTGCGTCGGCATACAGCGTCTCGGCGTGCGTCGCGGTCGGCAAGGGTGCGTCCGGATCGCCGCCTTGCGCCGCGATCATCGACCGCCACCGGTCCATCGCGCTGCCGTCGCGCAACCGCTCGGCCGGGTCCACATCGTCGATCCCTGCGGCTGCCAGCATCTCCCGAGCCAGGGCGAGGGTGAGTTCCACGACGTCGCCGGGCCCTCCCCCGGCGAGCACCTCGACCGCCTCGCGCACTTCGAGGGCGTTGCCCGCGGTACGTCCGAGCGGAGTGTCCATCCGGGTGATCAACGCGGTGGTCGGGAGATCGGCGTCGCTACCGAGCTCGACCATGATCCGTGCGAGTTCGCGTGCCTCGCCGAGTTCGGTCATGAAGGCACCGGTGCCGACCTTGACGTCGAGCACGAGGGCGCCGGCGCCTTCCGCGATCTTCTTGCTCATGATCGAACTGGCGATGAGCGGGATCGATTCGACCGTCCCGGTGACGTCGCGCAGCGCGTAGAGCTTGCGGTCGGCGGGAGCGAGGTCGGCGCCCGCGGCGCACACGACCGCTCCGACGGCGGGGTCGGTCAGTATCTCGGCCATCTCGACGGTGCTCAGATCGGCGCGCCACCCCGGAATCGCCTCGAGCTTGTCGAGGGTGCCGCCGGTGTGGCCGAGACCCCGGCCGGACAGCTGCGGAACGGCGACGCCGCACGCGGCGACAAGCGGAGCGAGCGGCAAGGTGATCTTGTCGCCGACCCCGCCGGTCGAATGCTTGTCGACGGTGCGCAGGCCGAGTCCGGTGAAGTCGAGCCGACGTCCGGAGTCGGTCATCGCGGTGGTCCACCGGGCGATCTCCGCGCGGGTCATCCCCCGGAACCAGATCGCCATCGCGAGCGCGGACATCTGCGCGTCCTCGACGATGCCGTGGGTGAACGCTTCGATCACCCAGTCGATCTCGGTGCCGGAAAGCTCGTGTCCGTCACGCTTGCGGTGGATGATGCCGATGATGTCAGGCATCGCGGCCTCGCTCGACCCGCACGGCCGCGAGTTGCTCGGGACCGAAGGCATCGGGAAGCAATTCGGACATGGTCCGCGGATGCGGAGCGGAGTCGACGACGAGACCGGGTCCGCCGTGTTCGAGGAGGAGTTGGCGACAGCGTCCGCAGGGCGTCAGAATTTCGCCTCGCGCGTCGCACACGGTCACGGCGAGAAGACGCCCGCCACCTTCGGAAAACAAGTTACCGACGAGTACAGTTTCGGCACAAAGTCCCAGCCCATGTGAGACATTTTCCACATTGCACCCGGTGACCATGCGACCATCGACCGTAAGGCCCGCCGCCCCGACGGGAAAGTTCGAATAGGGCGCATAGGCACGGGTCATAACGTCATGTGCTTTGGCGCGCAACATTTTCCAGTCGATGTCCGGCATGGTTGATCATCCTGTCACGGTGGTACAGGCAACGTTGCGGTACCCCCACCGGTCGCCGTCACAGTTGGAAAGGCATACCTAACTTGTTATTTGGGGGCCGTACGAATCGGGGATGAGATTAGTTCCCGGGTTTGCGTTGGGTTTAGAGTCGAACCAAGTCGGTTCCGGTTCGTCGAGCCCGTGCTGCGGTATTCCCCGACAGTAATGAACGGCTCGACGCGTCCACCATTGACGTTGGAGGCACAGCACTCGATGAGCAGCACGACTGAAGCCGCCCCCGCACAGGCGGGGCGCACACGGTCGCTTTACCGGGGGGACCCCGGCATGTGGTCCTGGGTTCTACACCGGATCACCGGCGTGGCGACCTTCTTCTTCCTATTCGTCCACGTCCTGGACACGGCACTCGTCCGGGTCAATCCCGAGACCTATGACAGCGTCATCGAGACCTACAAGAACCCCATCGTCGGTCTCATGGAACTCGGTCTCGTCGCGATGGTGCTCTACCACGCGCTGAACGGTCTGCGGGTCATGCTCATCGACTTCTGGTCCAAGGGCCCGAAGTACCAGCGAGTGATGCTCTGGACCATTCTCGCGATCTGGTTCGTGGTGATGATCCCCGCGGCCGGACGCATCTTCTACAACATGTTTGCGGGGCACTGACATGACCGAAGCAAAGACCCTGGGCACCTCGCACGACCGCCCCGCGAGCCTGGACAATCCGCGCTCGCCGCGTCGCGTCTCGAACAACAACTTCGAGCTCTACGCGTGGCTGTTCATGCGCCTCTCCGGCCTCGCCCTGATCATTCTGGTGCTCGGTCACCTGTTCATCATGCTGATGCTCGACGACGGCGTGCACCGCATCAACTTCGCGTTCGTCGCGGGTCGCTGGTCCAGCCCGTTCTGGCAGATCTGGGATCTGTCGATGCTCTGGCTTGCGCAGTTGCACGGCGGTAACGGCCTGCGCACCGTCATCGCGGACTACGCACGCAAGGACTCCACCCGTTTCTGGCTCAACACGATTCTGCTCGTGTCGATGATCCTGATCATGGGCCTGGGTACCTACGTGATCTTCACCTTCGACCCCAACATCACCGCGAGCTAGGGGAGCTAGAACTCCATGCAGGAACATCGTTACGACGTAGTCATCGTCGGCGCCGGCGGCGCCGGCATGCGCGCGGCCATCGAAGCCGGCCCCCGCGCCCGCACCGCGGTACTCACCAAGCTCTACCCGACGCGCAGCCACACCGGCGCAGCCCAGGGCGGCATGTGCGCAGCCCTCGCCAACGTCGAGGAAGACAACTGGGAATGGCACACCTTCGACACCGTCAAGGGCGGCGACTACCTCGCCGACCAGGACGCTGTCGAGATCATGGCGAAGGAAGCCATCGACGCGGTGCTCGACCTGGAAAAGATGGGTCTGCCCTTCAACCGCACCCCCGAAGGCAAGATCGACCAGCGCCGGTTCGGTGGCCACACGCGCGATCACGGCAAGGCTCCGGTTCGCCGCGCCTGCTACGCCGCCGACCGCACCGGCCACATGATCCTCCAGACGCTCTACCAGAACTGCGTCAAGCACGACGTCGAGTTCTTCAACGAGTTCTACGCGCTCGACATCGCCCTCACGGAGACCCCGGACGGCCCCGTCGCGACCGGTGTGATCGCGTACGAGATGTCCACCGGCGAGATCCACGTCTTCCACGCCAAGTCGATCGTGTTCGCCACGGGCGGCTCGGGCCGGATGTACAAGACGACGTCCAACGCGCACACCCTCACCGGTGACGGCATGGGCATCATCTTCCGCAAGGGCCTGCCGCTCGAGGACATGGAGTTCCACCAGTTCCATCCGACGGGTCTCGCGGGCCTGGGCATCCTCATCTCGGAGGCGGTCCGCGGCGAGGGCGGTATCCTCCGCAACGCCGACGGCGAGCGGTTCATGGAGCGCTACGCGCCCACCATCAAGGACCTCGCGCCCCGCGACATCGTCGCCCGGTCGATGGTGCTCGAGGTGCTCGAGGGTCGCGGTGCCGGACCGAACAAGGATTACGTCTACATCGACGTGACCCACCTCGGTGAGGACGTTCTCGAGGAGAAGCTCCCCGACATCACCGAGTTCGCGCGGACCTACCTCGGCGTCGACCCGGTCACCGAACTGGTCCCCGTGTACCCGACGTGCCACTACGTGATGGGCGGCATCCCCACCAACGTCGACGGCGAGGTTCTGCGCAACAGCACCGACGTCGTCAAGGGCCTCTACGCCGCCGGCGAATGCGCCTGCGTGTCCGTTCACGGCGCCAACCGTCTCGGCACCAACTCGCTCCTCGACATCAACGTGTTCGGCCGTCGCGCCGGTATCGCAGCTGCCGAGTACGCGAACAGCCACGAGTTCGCCGAGCTCCCCGAGGCCCCGACGAAGTACGTCGACGAGTGGCTCGACCGGATCCTGCACGCCGGCGGCAAGGAACGCGTCGTCGACATCCGCAGCGACCTGCAGCAGACGATGGACAACAACGCGTCGGTGTTCCGCACCGAGGAAACCCTCACGCGGGCGCTCGACGACATCCACGAGCTGAAGAAGCGCTACAAGGAAATCACCGTCCACGACAAGGGCAAGCGCTACAACAGCGACCTGCTCGAGGCGGTCGAACTCGGCTTCCTTCTGGAAATGGCCGAGGTCACCGTGGTGGGTGCTCTCAACCGCAAGGAGTCCCGCGGCGGTCACGCTCGCGAGGACTACCCGAACCGCGACGACGCCAATTACATGAAGCACACGATGGCGTACAAAGTAGGTGAGGACCTTATCTCCGATATCCGCCTGGACTACAAGCCAGTGGTCCAGACACGGTACGAGCCGATGGAGCGGAAGTACTGATGACAACTGTCGAAAGAATCAACGACACCGCCGCCGCGGATCTGCCTCCCGTTCCCGAGGGCGCCGTGATGGTCACGCTCAAGATCGCACGGTTCAACCCGGAGGACGACAAGGGCCAGCACTGGGATTCGTTCCAGGTGCCTGCGCTCCCCACGGACCGGATGCTCAACCTGCTGCTGTACGTGAAGGGCTACCTCGACGGCACCCTGACGTTCCGTCGTAGCTGCGCACACGGCGTCTGCGGCTCCGACGCGATGCGGATCAACGGCGTCAACCGCCTGGCGTGCAAGATCCTGATGAAGGACATGCTCCCCAAGGACGGCAAGCCGGTCACCATCACCGTCGAGCCCATCCGCGGCCTGCCGGTCGAGAAGGATCTGATCGTCGACATGGAACCCTTCTTCGACGCGTTCCGCGCCGTGAAGCCGTTCCTCATCACGACGGGCAACGAGCCGACCCGCGAGCGCATCCAGTCGCAGGCCGACCGTGCGCGGTTCGACGACACCACCAAGTGCATCCTCTGCGCCTGCTGCACCACGTCGTGCCCGGTGTACTGGAGCGACGGCAGCTACTTCGGTCCCGCTGCCATCGTCAACGCTCACCGCTTCATCTTCGACTCGCGTGACGAAGGTGCTGCCGAGCGTCTGGACATCCTCAACGACAAGGAAGGCGTGTGGCGTTGCCGCACCACCTTCAACTGCACCGACGCCTGCCCTCGTGGCATCCAGGTGACGAAGGCGATCCAGGAAGTCAAGCGCGCGCTGATGTTCGCTCGCTGACACGCACACACCGCGCAGCGCGGGTCCGGCCCCTCGGGGACGGGCCCGCGCTGTCGTCTGCCCATGTGTCACAGACGCGCCCGCACCCTCACGTGCGACGCACGCGCGTCTACGGGATCACTTGCGGCGCAGGCGCGCCGCCGCGAGAACACCACCGAGGACGCCGGCTCCGAAGATCGCCACACCGCGTCGCGCATCGAGCCCCTCGCGGACCTCGAGTCGCGGCGAGATGAATGCGGACTCGGGCGGGGGACGGTGTGCCAGCGCGAGATTCGCGCGCGACGATGCCGCGAGGGCCGTACAGAACAACACCAGCCGCGCGGTGAGGTTGGCGAACACGAGCAGACCGAGGATGGGGCCGAACGCGACGCCCGCCGGCCCGACCAGCACCCTCTCGAGATACAGCGAACCGGCCTGCTTGAGAATCTCGAATCCGATTCCGGCGAGGGTTCCGGCGAAGATCGCGCTGCGGAAGGCAACGGGTTCGCGCGGGAGCCGCGCGATCACCCAGGTGAACACGGCGGCGGTCGCGGCGATCGAGAAGAGCAGCGCCGCGATGCGCAGCGCCACTCCGATACCGACGATGTTCTGCAGGTTGAGCACCTCGACCACCCGGCGCATGATCGGGCCGCTGCTGACCGCGGACAAGCCCAGCGACACCACCATCGCCAGGGCCAGACCGAGAAGCGCCGCACCGTCCTTGAGCTTGACGATCACGAAGTTCGGTTTGTCCCGCGCGTAGTCCCACATCGCGGTCAGCGCGTCCCGGAGGTTCGCCATCCAGGCGAGACCGGCGTACACCGCGGTGAGCGAACCGATCACGCCCACCGTGCCGCGCGCGTTGATCGCCGAGTCGATCAGATTCTGGACTGTGTCGCCGAGTTCCCCCGGGATGTTCTGAGCGATGATGTCGCGAACGTCGTCGAGCAACTCGGGACGCCCGGCGAGCACGAAACCGACGAGAGAGAACCCGACCATGATGATCGGGACGATCGCGAGCACCGTGAAGTACGTCAGTCCGGCGGCGTAGTAGTCGCCCTTCTGGCTCTGATAACGGTCGGCTGCCCGCATCAGCCGGTCGAACGAAGGATGTGCGGCGCGCTGGCGCTCGAGAAAACTCGGCTTGTTGTCGCCGTCCGGCTCGCCGGCCATCAGGGCACTCCTTCATCTACTTTCGGGGCAAGAATCCCACCCTGTCATAGACCTGAGCCAGCGTGCGGGACGCAACCTCGCGCGCACGATCCGCGCCGTGATCGAGGATGCGGAGCAGTTCCGCCTCGTCGCTCAGGTACTCGTCCACGCGCGCGCGAATGGGAGTGACGAACTCGGTGAGCACCTCGGCGGTGTCGGCCTTGAGATCGCCGTAACCCTTGCCCTCGTAACCCGCGACGAGGTCGTCGATGCTCCGCCCGGACAGGGCCGATTGGATCGTGAGCAGGTTCGAGACACCCGGCTTGGTCTCCCGGTCGAACCGGATTTCGCGCTCGTTGTCGGTCACCGCCGAGCGGATCTTCTTCGCGGACACCTTCGGATCGTCGAGAAGATTGATCAGGCCGGCGTCGGTCGCGGCGGACTTGCTCATCTTCGAGGTCGGGTCCTGCAGGTCGTAGATCTTGGCGGTTTCCTTGACGATCATCGGCTCGGGTACGACGAAGGTCTTGCCGAAACGGGAGTTGAACCGCTGAGCGAGGTCGCGGGTGAGTTCGAGGTGCTGGCGCTGATCCTCGCCCACCGGAACGTGGCTGGCGCGGTAGAGCAGGATGTCGGCGGCCATCAGGATCGGGTACGTGAACAACCCGACGCCCGCGTGGTCGGTGCCCTGCTTGGCAGCCTTGTCCTTGAACTGCGTCATTCGCGAGGCTTCACCGAACCCGGTGATACAGCTCAGAACCCACGACAGTTCGGCGTGCTCGGGCACCTGGCTCTGCACGAACAGCACGGACTTCTCCGGGTCGATCCCGATGGCGAGCAACTGTGCGGCGGAGACCAGAACGCGCTTGCGGAGAAGCTTGGGTTCGTAGGGAACGGTGATCGCGTGCAGATCCGGGATGAAGTAGAACGCGTCGTTCTCGTCCTGCGCGGGAACCCACTGCGCCAGCGCACCGAGAAAGTTCCCGAGGTGGAACGAATCCGAGGTGGGCTGGATGCCGGACAGCACGCGGGGGCGTGCCTTCGGCTTCGTGGTGTTCGAATCTGCGGTGCTGGACATGTGCTCGATAATTTCACGAAACGGTTTCGGTGATGCCACCGAGGTCCGCCTGCGCTCCTGCGATGCGTCAGGGGTGCGTCAGCCGAGCGTCGAGGGTTCGTCGGAGAGCGTCAGGAGAAGGTCACCGTCACGGGTGCGTGATCCGACCAGCGGTCGGCGTATGTTGCGGCACGTTCCACTCGGGCATCGGTCACGCGCGCGGCCAGGGCCGCGGTCACGAGGTGATAGTCGATCCGCCACCCCGCGTCGGTGTCGAAGGCTTTACCACGGTACGACCACCACGAATACGGCCCGGGCACGTCGCCGTGCACGTCGCGGACCACATCCCGCCACCCGGCATCGAGCAACTCGGCCACCCAGGCTCGCTCGCCCGGAAGGAAGCCCGATTTCTTGACGTTGCCCTTCCAGTTCTTGATGTCGCGCTCCGTGGGGGCGATGTTCCAGTCCCCGCACACGACCATGTCCCTGCCCTGGGCCGTCACGGCCGCCGACCGCTCCGCCAGGTAGGCCCCGAAGCCCTTCATGAAGCGCTCCTTGTCGTCCTGCTTGGGCGTCTGCGCCTCCCCGGTGGGCAGGTAGAGGCTGCCCACGGTCACGGCACCGAAATCCGCTTCGATGTACCTGCCCGCCGCCGAGAACTCCTCGGCGTCGAACCCCACACGCACCGCGTCGGCCGGGATGCGGGAAAGAATCGCCACACCCGCACGTCCCTTGGCCGACGATTCGGCTCCGACACAGTGCCAGCCGGATTCCAGCGCGGGCGCGATCGCGGCGTGGAACTGCTGCTCGGTGGCGCGCACCTCCTGCAGGCACACGATGTCGGCTGCCGTCCCGGCCAACCAGTCCAGCAGGCCTTTGCCGGCGGCCGCGCGGACGCCGTTGACATTCACGGTGGTGATGATGAGCGACACGGCGGTCACCGTATCCGACATGTCGGACGAGTCCGACGCACGGCGTCCTCGTTCGTGGCTCCCGCCACGCCCCGACGAACCCCGCGACCAGAACACACGGGTGGCAGGAACAGCCTGCCCGACACGAAACGGGACGCCCCGAAGGGCGCCCCGTGCCTGTGCTGCCTAACCGGAGAGCAGGATCAGGCGCGAGCCTTCTGCAGGTTCTCGTCGAGCGCGCCGAGGAACTCCTCGGTGGTGAGCCAGGCCTGCTCGGGGCCGACCAGCAGAGCGAGGTCCTTGGTCATCTGGCCGTTCTCGACGGTCTTGATGACGACGTCCTCGAGCTGCTGCGCGAACTCGATCACCTCGGGGGTGTTGTCGAGCTTGCCACGGTGCTCGAGACCGCGGGTCCAGGCGAAGATCGACGCGATCGGGTTCGTCGACGTCGGCTTGCCCTGCTGATGCTGGCGGAAGTGGCGGGTCACGGTGCCGTGTGCGGCCTCCGCCTCGACGGTCTTGCCGTCCGGGGTCATCAGGACCGACGTCATCAGGCCGAGCGAGCCGTAGCCCTGCGCGACGGTGTCGGACTGGACGTCGCCGTCGTAGTTCTTGCAGGCCCAGACGTACCCACCCTCCCACTTGAGCGAGGAGGCGACCATGTCGTCGATGAGGCGGTGCTCGTAGGTCAGGCCCGCGGCGTCGAACTCTGCCTTGAACTCTTCCTCGTAGATGCGCTGGAACTCGTCCTTGAACATGCCGTCGTAGGCCTTGAGGATCGTGTTCTTCGTCGACAGGTACACGGGGTAGTTGCGCTGCAGACCATACGACAGTGATGCGCGCGCGAAGTCCTGGATGGACTTCTTGTAGTTGTACATACCCATGACGACGCCGCCGTCGTCGGGGATCTGGCACACCTCGTGCTGGATCGGCTCGCTGCCGTCCTCCGGGGTGAAGGTGATCGTCACGGTGCCCGGACGGTCGACCTTGAAGTCGGTGGCGCGGTACTGATCACCGAATGCGTGGCGGCCGACGATGACGGGCTTGGTCCAGCCCGGCACCAGGCGCGGCACGTTCGAGATGATGATCGGCGCGCGGAAAATGGTGCCGCCGAGGATGTTACGGATGGTGCCGTTGGGCGAACGCCACATCTTCTTCAGGCCGAATTCTTCGACCCGCGCCTCGTCCGGCGTGATCGTCGCGCACTTGACGCCGACGTTGTGCTTCTTGATGGCGTTGGCCGCGTCGATGGTCACCTGATCGTCGGTGGCATCGCGGTGCTCCACACCGAGGTCGTAATATTCGAGATCCACGTCCAGGTACGGATGGATCAGCTTGTCTTTGATGAACTGCCAGATAATGCGGGTCATCTCGTCGCCGTCGAGTTCGACGACTTTACCCTCAACTTTGATCTTGGACATGTGCGCTTCTTGTCCTCCTAGGACGTTTACTTGGTCCCCAATCGACTGTGCTTTGTGAGCGCAGTCGCCATCGGCTCGGTACGAGCGAGCATGGCCCTGTCCCGCGTACTGACAGCGACCAAACAAGACAAGCGTACTGCTATCCGACGCGTCCGCAAAGCGGCAATACCGCCCTCGACTACTACCGACCGGTAACCTTGCCGCTGGTCACAGCCGCTGCGGGACCCCATGCCCCTTCGCGCGCGAGAGTCGCTAGACTTTCGGCGAGGTCATGAGTGCCAGCGCGAAGCCCCGGCTTGCTGGCCGGCAACCCTCCAGCCAGGGTGGGGTGCTCCGGGTGAGGACACGGTCGTCGGAAGGCCGACGGCAAGCCGGTTTCGGGAGGGTGAGATGACGAGCGAACAGCTCCTGCTCCGCGCCCTCCCCCAGGGTTCGAAGGACATGATGAGCGACAGCCAGTACATCTTCCCCCCGAGCGGCCGGGCCGTCGAGTCGATCACGCTTGCCCGTGGCGCCTCGTTCTCTCCCCACGCCGAGGCGGTCACGCCTTGACCACAGACACGGACACGCAGCCGGCGCACGTCGAACTGCCGCCCGCCGACGGACGCCTGCAAAAGATCCGCATCGGCTCCCTGAAGCTCGAGAGCGGCGAGTCGCTTCCGGACGTCACGATCGCGGTTCAGCGATGGGGTGCGCTCTCTGCTGCCCGCGACAATGTCGTCCTCATCGAGCACGCCCTGACAGGTGATTCGCATGTGACCGGCCAGGCCGGTCCGGATCATCCGTCGCCGGGCTGGTGGTCGGGAATGGTCGGTCCCGGAGCCCCGCTCGACACCGATCGGTGGTGCGTGATCTCCACCAACGTGCTCGGCGGCTGCCGCGGCACCACCGGCCCGGGAAGCCTCGCACCCGACGGCACGGCCTGGGGTTCACGGTTCCCCCAGATCACCGTGCGCGATCAGGTCGCCGCCGAAGCCGCACTGCTCGACGCGCTCGGCATCGACACCCTCGCCGCTGTGACCGGCGGCTCCATGGGCGGTATGCGCACACTCGAGTGGATCGTCACCCACCCCGACCGGGTACGCGCTGCCCTCGTGCTCGCGACCGGCGCACGCGCGACCGCCGACCAGATCGGGATGCAGAGCACGCAGATCGCCGCGATCACCGCGGATCCGGACTGGCAGGGAGGCGACTACTACGGCACCGGCCGCATCCCCGCGGCCGGTCTCGGCATCGCCCGCCGCATCGCGCACCTGACCTACCGCACCGAACTCGAACTCGATGCCCGGTTCGCGAACCACCCGCAAGACGGCGAGGACCCGTGGCGCGGGGGGCGGTACTCGGTGGAGGGGTACCTCGAGCATCAGGCCGACAAGCTCGTGGCACGGTTCGATCCGGGCACCTACGTCGTGCTGTCCGAAGTGATGAACCGGCACGACGTAGGCCGCGGCCGCGGTGGCGTCGACGCTGCGCTCGCTTCAACTCCCGTGAAGACCATCGTCGCCGGCGTCGACTCGGACCGCCTGTATCCGCTGCGGTTACAGCAGGAGATCGCGGACGGGCTCCCGGGAGCCGACCGACTGCGCGTCCTCGTCTCCCGCAACGGCCACGACGGCTTCCTTACCGAAGCGGAAGCCGTGGCGAAACTCCTCGACGAATTGATGGTGCTGGCGCAGGGCTGACCGCGGCCCTACCGGGCGGACGGCAGGAACGCCGTCGAACCCGACAGATCGCCCGGCCGATCCTCGCGCGGCGCCACCAGGCCGCGTCGCTCGAGGATCGGCCGCACACCCTCACCGAACCGATATGCCTCTTCGAGGTGGGGATACCCGGAGAACACGAAGTGGTCGAGCCCGACCGCCGCGTACTCGGCGATCCGATCGGCGACCTCCTCGTGTGAGCCGACCAGCGCCGTGCCCGCGCCACCCCGAACCAAGCCGACACCGGTCCACAGGTTCGGCGACACCTCGAGACTGCGCGCGTCGCGGCCCGCGGAGTAGGCGGCCCCTCCCCCGTGCAGTTCCACCATCCGCCGTTGCCCTTCCGATCCCGAGCGGGCCAGACTCTGCTGCGCCTTCTCGATCGTCGCGGGATCGAGTTGCGAGAGCAGCCGGTCGGCCTCCGCCCACGCCCGTTCCGACGTGTCCCGGCTGATGACGTGCAGCCGGATGCCGTAGTCGAGGGTGCGTCCCTGGATGTCGGCCAGCCCACGGATCCAGGCGATCTTGTCGGCGACCGCGCTCGGCGGCTCACCCCAGGTGAGGTAGGTGTCGCAGTACCTCGACGCGACGGTTCCCGCGGCGGGAGAAGACCCGCCGAAGAACAACGGCGGTGCCGGGTCGGGAATGCGCTGAAGCTGTGCGTTCTCGACCTTGATGTAGTCGCCGTCGAAGTCGACCGGTCCGTTGCCCGCCCACAGCCGGCGGAGAACGTCGAGATACTCGCCGCACCGCGCATAGCGCTGGTTCTTGTCGAGAAAGTCGCCGAAGGTGCGCTGCTCGTGATCTTCACCGCCGGTGACCACGTTGAGGAGCAGCCGGCCCTGTGATTGCCATTGGAAAGTCGCGGCCATCTGGGCGGCGAGGGTCGGGGAGATGAGCCCGGGACGTAACGCGACGAGGAACTTGAGAGTGTCCGTGGTGTCGATCATCATCGCCGTGGTCAGCCACGCGTCTTCGCACCACGCTCCGGTCGGCGTGAGCACCGATTCGAACCCGCTGGACTCGGCAGCGGCTCCGATCTGGTTCAGATAGCGCAGGGTTGCGGGACGATCTCCCGCCATCGAGCTTCCGTGACCTCCTGCCATGAGATTCCGGGAGTCCCCGTAGGTGGGCAGAAACCAGTGCAGATGCAAAGACACGCGACATCCTCGGGTCGACGGCAGGCATGAAACGGAGCTCAGTACATCAGGGCTCCGCGGTGTGGAGCGACAGTTGGAATCAGCGTGAGCAGAACCGGTGCGGTGCAGTCCCGGTGGTGGTTAGCGTCGCCGGGTTGCAGACCTCTACAGACGGATCGAGCCCATGACCACGCTGTCCCAGCCCACTCCCGCGCCCGGGATCGAATCGGATCCGGAGCGCCGCAAACGCCTGCGCACCGTCGTCGCGGCCAGTCTGCTCGGCACCACCGTGGAGTGGTACGACTTCTTCCTCTACGCCACCGCCGCGAGCCTGGTGTTCAACCAGCTTTTCTTCCCCGACCAGAGTTCCTTCGTCGGAACGATGCTCGCGTTCGCCACCTTCGCGGTGGGCTTCCTGGTGCGACCGATCGGCGGCGTCGTCTTCGGCCATATCGGCGACCGCATCGGCCGCAAGAAGACACTCGCGCTCACGATGTTCATCATGGGCATCGCCACGGCCCTGATGGGAATTCTGCCGACCCACGAACAGGTGGGAGTTCTCGCACCGGTCCTGCTGCTGGTGCTGCGCATCCTGCAGGGCTTCGCCCTGGGCGGCGAATGGGCCGGCGCGGTGCTGCTCGCCGTGGAGCACAGTCCGGAAAAGAAGCGGGGCCTGTTCGGGAGCATTCCGCAGGTCGGTCTGGCCCTGGGTCTCGCACTGGGCACCGGGGTCTTCGCAGCACTACAGGTGATCTTCGACGACGAGCAGTTCCTGGCGTACGGATGGCGCATCGCCTTCCTTCTCAGTCTTGTTCTCGTCGTCGTGGGGTTCGTCGTCCGGCTCAAGGTCGACGAGACCCCCGCGTTCCGTGAGGTCCAAGACCTCGCGAAGAGGTCGGCGGCGCCACTGTTGGACGTCTTCCGGCCGGCGGTCCGCCGCGGCACGGTTCTGGGTCTGCTCTCGAGATGGGGCGAAGGTGCCGCCTTCAACACGTGGGGCGTGTTCGCGATCGCCTACGCCACCAAGGATCTGAACTTCGAGAAGGTGCCGGTGCTGCTGGTGGTCACCGTGGCCGCGCTCGTGATGGCTGCGCTGCTGCCGCTGTCGGGCCTGCTGGTGGACAGGTTCGGCGCGAAACGGATCTACCTCATCGGCATCGCGGCCTACGGCGTCGCCGTGTTCCCCGCGTTCGGGCTTTTCGGAACGAACAGCCTCGTCTGGTTCGCGGTCGCCATGGTCGTGGTCTTCGGCATCGTCCACGCCCTCTTCTACGGCGCGCAGGGAACTCTGTATGCGAGCCTGTACCCCGCGGAAATCCGGTACACGGGATTGTCGGTGGTCTACCAGTTCTCCGGCATCTACGCGTCGGGCGTCACCCCCATGATCCTGACCGCGCTCATCGCCGTCGGCGGCGGCAGCCCCTGGATCGCATGCGCCTACCTCGTCGGGACAGCCGCGGTCAGCGTCATCGCGACCGCCCTGATCCGTAAGCAGGATCTGCACCTCTGAACCGGGGGCTGCGGGCGGGATACCGCCCGGCCCACCCGCAGCCGGCTATCCGGTGCCGAGCGGATCGATGGACGCCGCGAGCGCGACGATGACCCCTCCGACGACGAGGAGCGCCCCCACGTCGAAGCCCTTGCTGCGCACCGCGAGTACACCGACCCGACTGTCGTCGAGAACCCACCGCAGCAGCCCCGCAAGGATCGTGGCACCCCCGAAGACGAACGCGCCGCGCCGCCACCGGTCTGCGAGAACGAGCGCCACCGCGATCGCGATCACCAGAGTGACGGCAATGAGCGGCAGATTCAGACGTGCGAACCGCAAGGCCCGGCCCATGACTGTGTGCCCGTGCCCGGTCAGCGCGCCGCGAGTTGCTCTGCCCGCTCCACCACGTTGGTGAGCAGGAAGGCGCGGGTGAGCGGTCCGACGCCGCCGGGGTTCGGGGAGACGAAACCCGCGACCTCGCGCACATCGTCGGCGACGTCGCCGCGCAGCCCGTCCGGAGTGCGCGAGACGCCCACATCCAGGACTGCCGCGCCCGGCTTGACCATGTCGGCGGTGACGAGTCCGGGTACGCCGGCCGCCGCAATCACGATGTCGGCCCGGCGCACCTCCGCGGCGAGGTCCCGGGTGCCGGTGTGGCACAGCGTGACGGTGGCGTTCTCGCTGCGGCGCGTGAACAGCAGCCCGATCGGGCGGCCGACGGTGACACCGCGGCCCACGACCGTCACGTGCGATCCCGCGATCGGCACGTCGTAGCGCCGCAGGAGGTGCAGGATTCCTCGCGGCGTGCAGGGCAGTGCCGCCTCTTTGCCGAGCACCAGACGACCGAGATTGATCGGATGCAGCCCGTCGGCGTCCTTGTCTGCGTCGATCCGCTCGAGGGCAGCGTTCTCGTCGAGGTGCCGGGGCAACGGCAACTGCACGATGTATCCGGTGCAGGCCGGATCCGCATTGAGCTCGTCGATCGCCTGCTCGAGCTGTTCCTGGGTGATGTCGGCGGGCAGGTCCTTGCGGATCGACGTGATGCCGACCTTCGCGCAGTCGTTGTGCTTGCCCCGCACGTACGCTGCCGATCCCGGGTCGTCGCCCACGAGGATGGTGCCGAGGCCGGGCGTGATGCCCTGCTCCCTCAGCACGGCCACTCGTGCCTTCAGGTCCTCGAAAATCTCGTCGCGGGTTGCTTTGCCGTCCAGGATCGTCGCAGTCACGGTTCCATTGTTCCAGGCGACTGCGCGCCGCGGATCGTCAGCCCGCGTGCGCGGGTCGCGGTCTGCCGATTCCGGTTGCCGTCCGCCGTGTAGGGCCCGGGGCGGGGTCATGTCATGAGCGGTGCCCGGCTTACCTACTGTTGCCGCCTCGGGGCTGTTGCAGCGTGAGCAGGCCCGGCAGAACTCGGGCCGGATACTCCCGGGCGACTCCATTCCGGAACATCCACCGGCACCACCGCGGTGTCACTTGTCAGCGTGCGCGCCAAGGGGTTGTTGCGCTGCCGACACGGATCGGAACGAAACCGCAAGATGTTGCTTTCGCACAACAACATTCGATGACGGAGCGTGCGCGAAATGGACACGACCTGCCCACCACTCCCCGACACAGCTCGACAGTCTGTCTTCGAACCCTTTGACGTAGAAGACTTTTCACAACCTTGCCGCGGCATCGAGACCGCCGGGCCACATCTGCCGTCGCGAACCTCGCCGAAGCCGATACACAATCAGTAACGGATTGTCGTGTGCGCGCGACAATCCCGTTGACACACAACCGAAAACAGGAGGCACACCATGGGCTCGGTCGAAATCTTGCAATGGATCGGCGACGGGTACGTCGCAGGAGAGCCGATACAGTCCGCGCTCTTCACCGCTATTGCTTTCCTCGGGATGCCGTTCGCGGTGATCCACCTCCTGCTGGGGGGATCCTTCTAGTCGGCAGCGCATGTGCTCGCCGTCCGGAAACATCCGTCTTCTGCGGGCGACTCGGAGCCGGGGGGGGCGCCCCCCCCCCCTCCCAGGCCCAGGGCGTTTACCGTCGTGGTGCTATCTTTCTCTGGTTATGTTCAGAGTGATGTTCCACGAACCACGCATTCCGCCCAACACCGGCAACGCCATTCGGTTGGTTGCCGCGACGGGTGCCGAACTGCACCTCGTGGAACCACTCGGGTTCGACCTCTCGGAGCCGAAACTGCGCCGGGCGGGTCTCGACTACCACGACCTCGCGTCGGTCACGGTTCACGCCGACCTTGCTGCCGCGTGGGAGGCTCTGCGCCCCGAGCGCGTGTACGCCTTCACCGCTCACGGCACCACCGGTTACGCAGAGATCGAGTACCGGCCGGGCGACGTGCTGCTGTTCGGACCGGAGCCGACGGGGCTCTCGGAAGAGGTCCTGTCCGACCCGCACATCACCGCGCAGGTCCGCATCCCGATGCTGCCGGGCCGGCGCTCGCTGAACCTGTCGAACGCCGCCGCGGTGGTCAGTTACGAAGCCTGGCGCCAGAACGGCTTCGCGGGCGCTGTCTGATTCGCTTCCCTCTCGAATCGGGATGTTGCTGCACGCGAAGAGTTTCGACGTAGACTACCGCGAATTCTGCGGCGGTCACGACAACGTTCAACGGCGCGACGGGTTGGTCGCGGGAGCCGCAGCACTGCTCGGCACCGCTGCCGCTCACTGAGTGCTGCGGCCCCGCGCCGCTACCGCTTACTCGCCGCTCTCGGTGGGCCTGCCCGAACGCGCCCACCCGTCGGTGCCCGCGGCGACGGACACCGCGTCGATTCCCCGGCCCGCGAGATAGTTGGCGGCCTGGAGGCTGCGTCCGCCGACGGCGCAGATCACGTACACGGTCCCGGTCGTGGGAATCTCGTCGACGCGGGCGACGAACTCACTGAGCGGGATATTGGTGACGCCGGGCACCCGCACCTGGGCGTATTCGTCGCGTTCGCGTACATCGATGACGGGTGCTCCGTCGGCGAGTGCGGTCTCGAAGGCAACCAGGTCGACCTCACGCATCGGTGTGGGTCCTCTCGATCAAGGGTTTCGTCGGGTACTCCGGACGAGCATCGCAGGCGCATGACGAGCCACGCGACCAGGTTGACGATTCCGGGGGCACACGATCGGGAACGTCCCCACGGTAGCGCGACCCCGCAGGCCACCCTCCATGCACCCGATACAGGCCACCGACAGTTGTGGGCATCACTGAAAGTCGCGCGACTTGCCCGGCATCCGCAGGTCCAAAGGTTCCAGGTGGTCGGCGAGCAGCGTCACCACGCCGTCGGCGTTCTGGAGTCGCCCCCGGACGAGTAACGCCGAGGCGGTGTGGGCGAGGGTGCGGTACCGCGCCCACAGCCCGACCGAACACACCACGTTCACCATGCCGGTTTCGTCCTCCAGGTTGAGGAAGGTGACGCCTGCGGCCGTTGCGGGTCGCTGCCGGTGCGTCACCGCCCCTCCGACGAGCACCCTCGTTCCGTCCGGCACGTCGAGCAGTCGCGACGCCGGAACCACGCCGAGCGCGTCGAGCCGTGCACGCAGGAACTGCGTCGGGTAACTGTCCGGGGACACCCCCGTGGCCCAGACATCGGCGGCGGCCAGCTCGAGGGCGCTCATGCCCGGCAGTGCCGGCGCCACGGCGGTCGCCCCCACACCGGGCAGTCGCCCCGGGCGCTGAGTGGCAGCGGGGGCAGCAGCCCACAGCGCCTCACGCCGGGTGACGCCGAACCCGCCGAGCGCTCCGGCGGTCGCGAGTGCCTCGGCCTGCGCAGTGGTGAATTCGATACGCGCGGTGAGGTCCAGGAACGAGGTGTACGGGCCGTGTTCCTGCCGTTCGGTGACGATCCGTTCGGCAAGGTCTTCGCCGATGTGCCGCACCGACGCAAGACCGAGCCGCACTTCCTTCCCCGCGTTCTCCACCGTCGCCTGCGCGAGGCTCGCACCGATGTCGGGACCGTGCACGATCACTCCGTGCCGGCGTGCGTCGGCGACGAGCGACTGCGGAGAGTAGAAGCCCATCGGCTGCGCCCGGAGCAGACCCGCGCAGAATGCGGCGGGATGATGCAGTTTGAACCAGGCGGAATAGAAGACGAGCGACGCGAAACTCTGTGAATGGCTTTCGGGGAAACCAAAATTCGCGAACGCATGCAGTTTCTCGTAGATGCCGTCGGCGACGGCGCCGGTGATGCCGTGCAACTCGCGCATCCCGTCGTAGAGGCGGTCGCGCAGGCGCTCCATCTTCTCGGGCGATCGCTTCGATCCCATCGCCCGTCGCAACTGATCGGCCTCGGCTGCGCTGAACCCGGCGGCATCGACTGCCATCTGCATCAACTGTTCCTGGAACAGCGGGACACCGAGGGTGCGTTCGAGCGACTTCTCGAGACACGGATGGTCGTAGGTGACCGGTTCGAGTCCGTTGCGACGGCGGATGTACGGATGCACGGACCCGCCCTGGATGGGTCCGGGCCGGATGAGCGCTACTTCGATGACGAGGTCGTAGAAGTTCCGGGGTTTCAGACGCGGCAAGGTTGCCATCTGCGCGCGCGACTCCACCTGGAACACACCCACCGAGTCGGCGCGGCGCAGCATCTCGTACACGCCGTCCTCGGTCAGGTCGAGTTGCGCGAGATCGACCCGGACACCTTCATGTTCGGCAACGAGATCGATCATGTAATGCAACGCGGAGAGCATTCCCAGTCCGAGTAGGTCGAACTTCACGAGTCCTGCGGCGGCACAATCGTCCTTGTCCCATTGCAGGACGGTGCGGCCCGGCATTCGCGCCCATTCGACAGGGCACACATCGGAGACGGGCCGGTCGCAGATCACCATGCCGCCCGAATGGATTCCGAGATGTCGTGGCAGGCCTTCGATCTGCTCGGCGAGATCGAGAACCGCAGTGGGGATGTCTGCGTCGGTTTCGACGCTCACTCCTCCCCATCTGCTGATCTGTTTGCTCCACGCATCCTGCTGCCCCTGCGAGTAACCGAGCGCGCGTGCCATGTCGCGAACCGCCGACCTCCCGCGGTAGGTGATGACGTTGGCGACCTGCGCGGCGTGGGTCCGGCCGTATTTCGCATAGACATGCTGGATTGCTTCTTCGCGCCGATCGGATTCGATGTCGAGGTCGATATCGGGAGGTCCGTCGCGCTCCGGTGACAGGAACCGTTCGAACAGCAACCGGTTGCGCACGGGGTCGACGTTGGTGATGCCGATGGCGTAACAAACAGCAGAATTGGCAGCCGAACCTCTTCCCTGGCAGAGGATGTCGTTGCTCCTGCAGAACTCGACGATGTCGTGAACGACCAGGAAGTAACCGGGAAAGCCGAGACTGCCGATGATGCCGAGTTCGTGTTCGATCTGCCGGTACGCATCCCGGTTGTGCTCGACCGGTCCGTACCGTCGGAGTGCGCCCGCGTAGGTGAGGGCGCGCAGCCACGTGAACTCCGTGTGCCCGTCGGGCACGTCGAACGGAGGCAACTTCGGGGCGATGAGCCGCAGGTCGAAAGCACATTCGCGGCCGAGTTCCGCCGCGGTGTGCACGGCGCCGGGAAAGGCCGTGAACAACCGGGCCATCTCGGCTCCGGAGCGGAGGTGACCGCCACCGGCGGGAGGGAGGCGACTCGCCGCGTCGTCGAGGCTCTGCCGATCGGAGATGGCCGCCATGGCCATGGCGAGTCGCCGGCGCTCCGGCCGGGCGAAGTGTGCGGCGGTACCGGCGACAGACGAAATTCCGTGGCGCTCCGCGAGCCCGAACAGTGCGACATTGCGTTCGTAGTCGTCGGGAGTTCCCTGCCACGTGAGTTCGACGGTCACGCGGTCGGACCCGAACCGGTCGACGAGATCGAGCAGAGCCGCTTCGGCGGCTCCCGGACCCCCGCTGTCGAGGGCACAGCGCACGTGTCCGTTACGGCACCCGGTGAGGATCTGCCAGTGGCCGCCCGCCGCATCGGTGAGCGCGTCGTAGTCGTAACGAGGTTCGTTCTTCTCCCCTCCGACCAGGTGTGCATCGGCGATCTGCCGAGACAACCGGCGGTACCCTTCCTGTCCGCGGGCGAGCACCAGCAGATGTGCATCGTCGAGCGTCAACTCCGCACCGAACACCGTCCGCATATCGAGTTCCCGCGCGGCTTCGGCGAAACGCACGGCGCCGTACAGGCCGTCGTGGTCGGTGATCGCGAGAGCCTCGAGGCCGAGACACACCGCTTCTTCGACGAGTTCCTCCGGGGTCGAGGCACCGTCGAGGAAGCTGAACGCCGAGTGCGTGTGCAGCTCGGCATACGGCACCACCGGGCCGTCGGGTGGCCGGGCCCGACTTTCGTACTCGCCTCGGGTGCGGCTCCACGCCGGGCTGTCGTTGCCGTCGCCGGGGTGGACGGGATCGCGGCGGGATGCGCCGGACGGAGGCCTGCCGGACAGGACACGCTCCATCTCCGACCAGGTCGGCGGGCCGTTTCCCCATCCCATTCCGCACCTCCAACTGCACGTATTCACCACAATTATCGCACGTATGTTCGATAGTTGTGCAACCCCGGCGTGGTTCAGGTGCTGTTCGTGCCTACGTGTTGGTAGCGGGCGGCCTCGTCGCGGGTACCGGGATGGCCGGTGCGAACCCTCCGAGCGGCCGGATCAGCGTCCGCGCGTCTCACGACCGGCTTTGATCACCTCGAACAGGCTGGTCCAGTTGTCTTTCCCGTGCCCGGCGACGATCGCGGCGTCGTAGCGGTGTTCGACTGCTGCCGGCAACTCTTGCGCAACACCGGTATCGATACTGGCCTGCACCAGATGGTCGGCGGTGGCACCCATCATGGTGACTGTGCTCAGGTCTCCCGGGTGCCGGCCCGTGGCCAGGTCCGCGGCCAGGTCGCCGCTCGGTCCGATCATGTCGGGTATCAGCGTGAGGTGTTCGTACAGGTCCTCGAGCGCGTGGTCGACCGGACCGCCGACCGACTCGATGAGGGCCGCCGCATGCAGGACCGCTGCGAGTGCAGTCAGGAAGACGTCCAGGTTCGCCAGGTAGAAGAGCTGGGCGAGCCGGATATCGCCGCCCAGGTACCGAGGTGTCCCGAGCGCCCGCACCACGGGTTCCACACCGTGGAAGGCCTCGGGGTCACCGCTGTAGTAGACGTAGGCTGCGTCGGTACCCAGCATCGGTGCCGGCACCATGATTCCGCCGGCGACAAACCGGCCTCCGCGCCGGGCCACCCATTCGGCCGCCGAGGCGGTGTTGTCCGGGGTGTCGGAGCTGAGATCGACGAGGGTCCGCGAACCCATCAAGTACCGACCGGCCGGTCGATGTCCGAACTCACCCACCCGACCATCGCCCGACCCGAACCTCGAGCCGAATATTTTGGTGGCGACCCGGACGAACACAACGCCGAGCCACTCGCCCTCCGATTACCGACGTGTCGTCACTCGTCGAGTGACGCCAGGTATTCCGCGTTTCCGCGCACAGCCGCCTCGTAACGTTTAATCTCGGCTGAGTCCACCCGGTCCGCGATGAGCGATAGCGCCTCTGCCAAAGCAGTATTCGGACGACCGGCTGCGTGAAGTGACATCATCTCGAACACCCGCAGCGAGTCGGATTCCGGGTATTGTTGTCGAGCGTCGGCGAACACGATCAGGGATTCCTCGAACCGTCCCAAGTTTCGCAATGTGCTGCCGTACTGGAGCAACGCTCTTCGGTGTCGATCCCCGGAGAGCCCAGCATCGAAGGCCTCCAGGTAGTACTTCTCGGCCTTACCCTCTTGTCCCGCAGTGTCGTACGCGCCGGCAAGTTCGTACAGTACTGCCGCATTTCCGGGGTTGGCTTCGAGAAGTGCCGCGAAATACTCGATCGTCGGGCTCATGTTCGCGCGGTCTCGTGCGTCGAATCCGGCAATGATGGCCGCCTCCAACTCGGGGGAGTTCTCAGAATTCGACACACCCCGACTATTGCAGCGACCGCGCCTCGGCGTCCACTCGAACGGGTGCAGACTCATACCGAAGCCTGCACTTGCATTCCAGCGCAACATAACCAAGTTACGGTGAACTTGGCGACTCATTGAACCTGCACGCCGCTCCGGTCGACAATCCCGCGCGCACGGTTCAGCACAGGTCGATTTGTACAGAATGCGACCGAGCGCCTCGCATATTCGATAGGAATGGCGTGTTCTGTTCTGTTTCCTGCGATCGAACGGAGTATGTACATGGCCGAACGAACATTTCGCCGCGTGGGTGCGGCGGCAGCCATGGCAGCGGGGGTGGGTGTTGCGATGACTGTCGGAGGCGTCGGAGCAGCACACGCCGCGCCGACTTCCACCACCATGACGTGCGGAAGCGCCAACCCGCTATTTTGGGCGCCGCCGTTCACCTGGACCGTCACCGCCTCGTCGGGGGCGTCCCGTCCCGGTGGCGAGGGCGAGTTCTTGCCGTCTCTCCTGCTCAGCGGCAACAACGACTTGCCCACTCCTCCTGGTGGTCTCATCCCGAGTATCGGACCGAACTGGTACGGCACGCAGGTGCTGGTCGACTGGCACAACACCAGCACCGGCCAGTCCGGACGGAGCGTCAGCGATCAGGAAGCGTGGAAACAGAAGCCGAGCGTCCCGGTGAACCGCACCCTCACCGGGTCCGGAACGATCAACTTCACTGTCACGCTCCAGACCGGCGCGGGGTGGTGGTTCGTCAATCCACAGAACGCCGTGTGCCAGGGCACCATCGACGTACTTCCCCCGTCCTGAACTGGGTGCGTCGGCTCAACTGCAACCAAGGGGTTGCCGATAGACGATCGGGGTGCAACCATGGGGTTGCACCCCGATCGCATCGAACGAGGAGACGTCATGACCGACGAACTCGACCGCATCGAACGACAGATCGCCATCGAAGCACCGGCCGCACGGGTCTGGGAACTCGTAGCCGAACCCGGGTGGTACATCAACGACCACACGATCACCGAACACCGACTCGAACGCGACGGCGACCTCACCGTCGTCCACGATCCCGTCCACGGCGCCTTCCTGTTCCGCACGGTGGCGCTGGATAAACCGCACTACGCAGCGTTCCGCTGGTTGGCCGACAGCACCGACCCCGACAGCCCGTCCACGCTCGTCGAATTCCGGGTCGATGCCGTCTCCGACTCCTCCACCGTCCTGCATGTGACGGAAACCGGCTTCGAGTCGCTTCCCGGAGACGCCGCCGAGCGTCGCGCGAAGTACGAGGGGAACGTCGAAGGGTGGACCATCGAACTCGATCTCGCACGACAGCACCTGGAGGGCAGGAAAATCGTTGCCGCACAGTAAAACGGGAACGTTCGACGACGGCGGCTCCGACGCGGGCACAGTAACCGACCCGACTCGCGTATTCGCGGCACTCGCGGACGACACGAGGTGGCAACTGCTGCAACGACTCGCCCGATCCCCGGCGTCCGCGTCGGGTCTGGCGGGGGAATTCACGGTCTCGCGTCAAGCGATCGCCAAGCATTTGTCGATACTGGAAGACTGCGGTCTGGTGACGTCCGAACGTGTCGGCCGCGAACTCCGTTTCTCCGCAGCCGGTTCCAGGCTGAGCGCGGTGGGCAGGGCGCTGGAAGCGGTGGGCTCGGGATGGGACCGACGGCTCGACGCCATCAAGAAGGCTGCGGAACGCTCCGTGTGAGAACGGAATGCTGTCAGACCGTCGAAGACCTGCGCGACACGAGAGCTCAGTAGCCTGCCGACGGATCGACGCGCGCGACGAGGTCCTCCCCCGCGATGAACCGCCGCACATTCTCACGGAGCGTCGGCGCAAAGGTGGCGGTCAGACCGCTCCGAGTGTTCGCGACGTGCGGGGTGATCACGCAATTGTCGAGTGCCCACAGCGGATGCCCGTCCGGCAGCGGTTCGGGTTCGGTCACGTCGAGCACCGCCCCGGCGATCGTGCCCGCGCGCAATGCATCGACCAGCGCATCGGTGTCGACCAGGTTGCCGCGCGCCACATTCACCAGCCACGCCGTATCCGGCATGGCATCGAACGCCGCAGCGCCGACCAGCCGGTCGGTGTCGGCGGTCGCGGGCGCCGCAACGACGAAGTGGTCGGCCATCGTCCACACCTCCGAGGTGCGGTGTGCCGGCAACGTCACCGACGCTCCGTCGACCGGACGTCCGGAACGGGTGACCGCGACGACCTCCACCCCGAAGGCACGGAGTCTCGGAATCATCGCCCGGCCGATTCCCCCGCATCCCACGATCGCCACGGTCGATCCGTGCAGCGGGCGGACGAGGGGATCGATGCGATCTTTGCTCCACCGGTTCGCCGCGACGGCGGTGTGGAATTGCCGTAGGCCGACCAGCAGGGCTCCGACCGCGTACTCGGCCACGTTGTCGGCATAGACCCCGGACGCGTTCGTCCACACCCTGGTGCGGTCTACCAGGCCGGCACGGAAGAACGGTTCGATGCCCGCGTAGGCGAGTTGCACCCAGCGCACCCGTTCGGGCAGGGCGGGGAAGTCCTCCGCACTGCCGTACCAGACGACGGCGTCGGCGTCCTCGAGCGACGACACCGTGGCGCCACCGTCGGTGATCGCCGCAGCGAGGTAGTCGTCGTGGTCCGGGCCGAGATGAATTCGCATGACGAAAACCCTAGTGCCGCCGCGGGAAAACGGACGGCTGCGCCTGCGCAGCGGGTGATCTTCGGGGTTCTCCCCGAGGGCAAGATCGGGTATCACACCGGAGGTGCCGCGTCGTGCCGCGGACGAGCATGGTGAGTATGAAACTTCTGGTGCGGCTGGTCGTGGCGGCACTCGCCCTCGTCCTGGTGGCGGCTGCGACCGGCGCCTCCGTGGTGGCCTATACGTGGACGACGGCCGACGTGGACACGCTCGGCCGGGTCGACTTCGACCGGCCACTGCAGATCCCTCCGCTGGAGACCGGCACCGTGACCGCCGACGGCACCCGCGTATTCGATCTGACGCTGCAGGGTGGCACGAGCGATTTCGGCCACGGCCCGGCGACTCGGACGTGGGGCTTCGACGGCTCCTATCTCGGCCCGACCCTCCGCGCCGCGCGCGGCGACAAGGTTCGCGTCGATGTCACCAATCAGCTCGGCGAAACCAGCACCGTGCACTGGCACGGCATGCGTCTTCCCGCGGCGATGGACGGTGGCCCCCATCAGGTTGTGGACGCCGGCGACACGTGGTCCCCGACGTGGACCATCGACCAGCCCGCTGCCTCGCTCTGGTATCACCCGCACCTCCACGGCGCCACCGCGCAACACGTGTACCGAGGCCTCGCGGGGATGTTCCTGGTGGATGATCCGGCCGACCCGACCACCCCCGGCGCTCGGGCCCTGCCCCAGACGTACGGGGTCGACGACATTCCGCTGATCGTCCAGGACAAGAAGTTCGACGGTGACCAGCTCGACGAGAACCCCGGCGTTTTCGGGATCTCCGGGACGGTCGGAGACGAGATCCTGGTCAACGGCACGCCCGGGCCGTTTCTCGATGTCACGACCGAAGCAGTGCGGTTGCGACTGCTCAATGCGTCGAACGCACGGGTTTTCGACTTCTCGTTCGAGTCCGGTCAGGAGTTCGCTCTCGTAGGCACCGACGGCGGCCTGCTCGAACGTCCCACCCCCGTACGCAACGTTCAGCTCTCTCCCGGCGAGCGCGCCGAGATCGTCGTGCGTCCTGTGCCCGGGTCTCGGGATGTCCTGCGCAGCACCCCGCCGGCGCTCGGTTCCGATTTCTTCCAGAGCCGCTTCTCCGGCGGCGACGACAGCTTCGACATCCTCGAGATGCGCGCGGCCCCGGAACTCGCACCTTCGACGGCGCTGCCCGACCGACTCACCACATTCGACGAGTTCGGCGAGCCGAGCACCACCCGCCGCATCGATCTGAACGGGACGAACATGATCAACGGCAGGACCGTGGACATGACCCGCATCGACGACGTGGTTCCCGCCGGCGCCACCGAGATGTGGGAGGTCCGCAACGCGTCGTCCACCCACCACAACTTCCATATTCACGACGTTCAATTCAAGGTTGTCGATGCGACGGGCACCCGAAACGACCGTCCCCTCCTCGCCGGACGCAAGGACACAGTGTTCGTACCCCCGAACTCGACGGTGCGCCTTCTCGTGCGGTTCGGTGAGCACAGCAACCCCGCGATGCCCTACATGTATCACTGCCACCTGTTGTGGCACGAGGACAGCGGGATGATGGGACAGTTCGTCGTCGTGGGTCCGGACGATGCGGCCCGGGTGGACGGCGTCACCGATCACTCATCCACCGGTGGGCACGGCACGCACGGCTGATAACCAGCGGAAATATCCGGGGAATACATCCCGGGGTGGCTGTGTTGGAACCGCATGGATCGGCGCGTCAGTACGCCCCGGAGCCAGTATGAACGGCCTTCGTGGAATACCGTCCGGCTGGAGCCACGTTGCGCGAGACGCCGTGAGGCATCGGGCGCGTCGGTCCGCCTCTCTCTTCGCCCTCCCGTGCTGTGACTGCCGGGTGGATTGCGCTCCCATTTCCGTTATGACCGGTATCGCTGTGGCGCTCGATTCTCCCGCCAGTACAGTTGCCGTTCGGTAACCGAGGCAACCGAAACGGGAGTGTGCATGAACCGCTGGGCCGACATCGTGGTGACCAGAAGTCGGTGGGTTCTCGCCGCGGTCCTGTTGGTGGTCCTGGCTGCCGGAATCTGGGGAGTGGGGGTGTTCGGAAAACTCTCCGGCACCGGCTACTACGTGGCGGGCAGCGAATCCGTGCAGGCCCAGAAGATCATCTACGACACCTTCGGTCCGCAGACGGCAGACATCATCGCGATGTACACCGCTCCCGAAGGCCAGACCATCGACGACATCCGAGACGACGTCGAGCAAACCCTCGGGAAGTTCTCCGACGAGGTGACGGTCACGTCCATTTCGACCTACTGGACGGCACCGCCGCCGATGAACCAGCTGCTGGTCTCCACAGACCAGCGCAGTGTCGCGGCCTCGATCATCCTCGGAGAGGAATCGGGGGTCACGAACGCTACTTTCCCGGCGGTCCTCGAGATGCTCGAGGTTCCCGGAGTCGATTCGCAGTTCGCCGGCGGGACCGTCGTCGGAGTGGAATTCACCGGAACCCTCGAACACGACCTGATCGTCTCGGAGGCGATCGCGATTCCGGTGACACTCCTCCTGCTGGTGTTCATCTTCGGTGGGGTGGTCGCCGCAGCGGTGCCGGTGTTCGTCGGTGTCCTTGCGATCTTCTCCTCGCTCGCGACGCTGCGATTCCTCACGATGTTCACCGACGTGTCCTCGTACGCGCTGAACATCACCTCGTTGATCGGGCTCGGCCTGGCGATCGATTACGGCCTGTTCATCGTCAGTAGGTTCCGCGAAGAACTCAACGCCGGAGCCGAGGTCATCGCCGCCACGAAACGCACCATGTTCACTGCGGGGCGCACGGTGATGTTCTCCGCGGCCCTGTTGATCTGCGCATTCGCGGGCATGCTCGTCTTCCCGCAGTCGGTGCTGCGGTCGCTCGGCCTGGGCGCGATGGCGTCCGTGTTCAGCGCTGCCCTGCTGTCCCTGACCGCTGTGCCGGCCGTGCTCGCACTGCTCGGTCACCGAATCAACGCCTGGACCTGGGACAGGGAGGCGTCCGCTCGCAGCGAGGCCCGCGCCGTGCGCTTCTGGGGCCGTGTGGTGCGGAACGTGATGCGGCGACCCGCGACCATCGCGATCGTCATCACCGCTGGGTTGCTCGTGCTTGCCACACCGGTCTTCAAGGCCGGCTTCGGCGAGATCGAGTACACGGCCCTTCCGGAAGACAGTCCCGCACGCGCCGCAACGCAGAAACTCCTCGACGACTTCTCCAGCAGCGGGAACGGCGCCACCCTGGTGGTACGCGGCGACAACGGACAGACCCCGTCGGCCGAGGCAGTTCGTGAGGTGTCGCGCGCGGCGACCGCCCTCGACGGCATCGAGCAAACCGTCACCGTCGGCTCCCAGGGCGACGTCGCGGTGTTGCAAGCGCTGTACGGGCAGGGGGTCGACGGCACGCCCCGGGCGAGTGCCATCACCGACGAACTGCGTGCCGTGCCCGAACCCGCCGGAACGGAGGTGCTCGTCGGTGGCGGACGCGCGCTCGTCGACGACGCCAATGCTGCGATCGCCGACGCTCTGCCGTGGATGATCGCGATCATGGTGGCCTCGACGCTGGTGCTGTTGTTCCTCGCGTTCGGCTCCGTGGTGCTGCCGATCAAGGCGGTCCTGATGGCCGGATTGAGCCTGGCAGCCACGTTCGGCGTGCTGACTTGGGTGTTCCAGCTCGGGCACGGCGCATCGTGGATCGGTGTCGTACCCAGTGCGCTCGAGCCGACATTCGTCGTCCTGATCCTGGCGGTCGTGTTCGGCCTCTCCACGGACTACGAGGTGTTCCTCATGTCCCGGATGGTCGAGGCCCGCGCAGCGGGCGCCACCACGGTCGAAGCCGTGGAATACGGCACCGCGCGGACCGGCCGGGTCGTCACTGCGGCTGCCCTGCTGCTGATCGTGGTGACCGGTGCGTTCACGATCTCCGGTCTGTCGATCATGCGGTTCCTGGGCATCGGCATGATCATCGCGCTCATCATCGACGCGACGATCATCCGGATGCTTCTGGTCCCGTCGCTGGTGAAGCTGATGGGTGAGGCGAACTGGTGGGCGCCGGCATGGATGAAACGAATTCACGAGAAGGTCGGGCTGGGCCACTAGGGCGCGACCCCGATTTCCGGCCCGCGATACTTACCTCAGAGTAAGTTCTCGGGCATGGCAACCTACCTGGTCACGGGTGGAACAGGATTTCTCGGTCGGCAGGTCCTCGCACGACTGCTCGCCACCCGGCCCGACGCCGAAGTGCATGTGCTGGTGCGGCGGGGCTCCGTCACCAAGCTCGAGGCGCTCGCCGACTCCCTGCCGGGTGGCGCGCGGCTGCACGCCCTGATCGGAGACCTGACGGCAAGCGAGCTCGGCCTCGAACCGGGGACGATCCCGCAGGCCGATCACATTCTGCACCTCGGCGCGATCTACGACCTGACCGCCGGTGACGAGCAGACCGTCACCAATGTCGACGGCACCCACGCCGTGATCGCGCTGGCACGGCAACTCGACGCGACGTTGCATCATGTCTCGTCGATCGCGGTCGCCGGCGACCACCGCGGGACCTTCACCGAGAATGATTTCGACCTCGGGCAGCACTTCCCGACGCCATACCACCGCACCAAGTTCGAGGCCGAGAAGGCGGTGCGCGGAAGTGACATGCGCTGGCGCACCTACCGCCCGTCCGCGATCGTCGGCGATTCCGTCACCGGTGCGATCGACAAGATCGACGGGCCGTACTTCTTCTTCCCCGCACTGGCGCGACTCGGAGCGCTGCCCTCCGGGTTGCCCCTCGTCGTACCCGATCTGGGCGACACCAACCTGGTGCCCGTGGACTATGTCGCCGCTGCGATCGTCGAACTCGTGCACCGCCCGCACCTCGACGGCCGGGCCTTCCACCTCGTCGCTCCCCGGCCCCAACCGCTGCGTGAAGTCTTCGCCGCGTTCGCTTCCGCGGCGGGGGCCCCGCTTCCGGTCGCCACCGTTCCCGGCGGTTTCGTGCGCACGCTCTTGTCGTCGACAGCTTTGCCCGGGCTCGACGCTGTTCGCCGTTTCGCACTGCACCGTCTCGGCATCCCACCGGTGATGCTCGACCATCTCGCCCTGCCGACCGTGTTCGACGACGCGCGAACCCGGGAAGTGTTGCGCGACAGCGGTATCACGGTTCCGGATCTCTCGACGTACGCACCGGCGCTCTGGCGGTACTGGGAAGAGAATCTGGATCCGAACCGCGCGCGACGCGGGGACGGGCCCGGACCGCTTGCCGGCCGGAATGTAGTCATCACCGGCGCCTCGTCGGGGATCGGCCGAGCCGCCGCACTCGCAGTGGCACAGGAGGGGGCGCGGGTGATTCTCGTGGCTCGCCGCGACGAGGAACTCGCCGCCGTAGTCGCTCAGATCTGTGCCGGAGGCGGGCGGGGCCACGCCTACCCCTGCGATCTCACCGACCCAGACTCCGTCGAACACACCGTCGCGGCTATCCTCACGGACCACGGGCACGTGGACATGCTCGTCAACAATGCCGGTCGATCGATCCGTCGCGGGCTGTACGACTCGACGGACCGGATGCACGATTTCGAACGAACCATGGCGGTCAACTATTTCGGCGCAGTGCGTCTGGTGCTCGCGCTTCTTCCGCAGATGCGCCGGCGACGCTTCGGGCACATCGTGAACATCACCAGCGCGGGTGTGCCCGCCCGCACGCCTCGGTTCGCGGCCTACCTGGCCTCCAAATCAGCCCTCGAAGCATTTGCGGAGGTCGCCGCGGGAGAAACCCTGAGCGACGGAGTCACCTTCACCACAGTCCGGATGCCGCTCGTGCGCACACCGATGATCGCGCCCACCGACGAGTACACCGACGCACCGGCGGCGAGCCCGGAGGCTGCGGCGGCGATGATCGTGCGCGCCCTGATCGAAAGACCCACGCGCATCGACGTCCCGGTCTCGACCCTCGCCGAGTTCGGTAGCCTCTTCGCCCCGTCGATCGCGAATCTCGTCCGATCCCGGTTGCATCGCGCGTCATCGGATTCCGGTGCACCCGTTGGTGAAACCGAAGAACGGAAACCGACTCCACCCGCGCCTTTCGGCGTGCTTCCGGCACTGACCGGAGGCGCAACCTTGCGGCGGATCGGACGACTGCTGCCGGGCGTGCACTGGTAGCGACGAGCCCACCGCGCCTCCCGCCGACACTCCTCCGTGCGTTATCGCGTCTGTTCTTCGAAGTACTCGCGCTGAGCGGGGAAGTAGTCGTCGAAGGACCGCAACGGTGCCCCGGAGACCGACGCCACAAGTTGGTCCAGGTAGTACTCCCAGCCGGGACCGACATCACCGACTTCTGCCGCCGCGACGCGGTGGTGCACGAAGCGGATCTCGGATCGCTCCCCGTCTTCGGACAGTTCGAACGAGACGTCCCACGCGCCCTGCTCGGAGATCGTCCGGAGGCCTAGTCGATGTGGGGCATCGCATTCGGTGATCTCGACGTCCTCCCAGGGCGCGCCTTCCTCGAAACCCATCTGCACCCTGATCGTTTCGCCGACGGCGCCGGTACCTTCCCATCGTCCGACCCACCGCGCGGTGCGTTCGGGTTCGGTGATGCTTGCCCAGGCGTCGTAGACAGAGCCGGGCAGTGTGCGCGTCACTACGAGGTCGAGCCCTTCGGAACCGTTCACGAGCTTTCCGGTCGGTTTCGGAGTTGTCATGCTCTCTTCCTTCCGTTCTCGAACTTCGGCATGTTCGATGCCGCTTTTCGTTCACGCCGGGTTCTCGCAACCTCGGTGGCCAAGGCATCGAACCGTTGCGGCAGAGCAGGCCCGATGAGCCTGTCGAGATAGTCGGCAACTTCCACCAGCGGCTCCGTACGGAGTGTGTAGATGCGCCGGCGACCGTCGACGGTCACCTCGACCACGCCACACTCGATCAGGACCCGGAGGTGTTTGCTGACGGCGGGTCGGCTGATCGCAAAGCGCTGCGCGATCCCCCCGGCCGACAGCGGTGCAGCGCGAAGCAACTCGAGAATCTCCCTGCGTACCGGGTCCGCTATCGCTCGCGCTCCCTCCACACCGGAAAGCGTAACCGATTGGCTACGCATTCGCGTGAGTTCGATAGATGCCGGCGAGGACTGCACGTTCTCGCCCGCGTGGCCGGGATCAGCTCCGGTCGAACCCTCCAACGATCGGCGTCACCCGGGTTGCCACCACCGGATACACCGGTTTGGGTGCGGCACCGCAGCTCGCGGGCCGCGGCGGTAGGTCGCGTTTGTCCATCTCGACTCGCCATGCCCGGCCGTCGCGGTGACGCACGACCGGGACAGCGGCCTCATCGACGGTGAAGTCGTCGAGTTCGTCGGCGCCGGTGAGCGCGCGCACCGCGATCTCTGCAACCTGGTTCGACGCATCCCACGTGCTGCGTCCACGAAGACCCGGGAGATATACCCGGCCGGCTGTCGCGGCGCGCACTGCGTCTGCGCTCTGTGCGGCATCGAGGCGCCCATAGGTGTAACCGGTCGGCAGGAGAATCATCGACGGGGCGAAGCGATGTCCTCCGGTGTGAGAGCACTCCCACACCGCGTCACCGAATTCGGCGGCGAGCGCCGCAGCGACCGGACGGCCCAGCACCGCGCAGCATTGGTCCCGCTTGCCGTGGGCGCAGACGAGCACGACCGGTTCGCCGACCGGGGTGCCGAGACCGAGGGCGGGCCCGGCCACCACCTGCGGCACGATGTCGAGCAGTTCTGCCGGGTGTGTGATCTTGAGGCGCTCGCACCACGTAGCGCCCGGTTCGGTGCGTGCGAGCAGAACCGTCCGGGTCGCACGCCCCACGTCGCGCCCCGGGCGGCGGATGAACATGAACCGGACCCCCGCCGCATCTGCGCGGGCCGAGAGTTCGGCAGCGAGTTCCGGGCCGAGTGCCGTGCCGTCGAGAACGTCCCGCCCCCAGCCCGAGGGGAACTCCAGGCACACGTACCCGGGCGCCGTTGCGGCGGTGCCGGGCAACGGCTCGTCGAGAGCGGACAGCGCGGAGCAGGTTGTCGCAGCGATCGTCACCGGTTCATTGTCGCCGCTCGGATCATTCACGGAATCGGCGCCCTTGCGAGTTTCCCCGGTCAGCGCCGTTTTCCTCGTATCCGCCGCAGTCCGGCTCTCCCCCACACCCGTAGGAAACCTTGCGTCAGGTAGCCCAAGCAACCGAGGGCCAGCACCCATTTGGTGAGGCTGATCGTCGTCGCGGCACGAACGGTCGTGTCGTCGATGCGACTGCGATGGTCGAGCAGGTACAGCCCGGTAATGTTCTCTGCGTAATCCCCGGCCGCAGCGATCACAGGTGCGGCAGCGAGAAGCCTGCGCGTGCGGGGTGCCAGCGGGCGGTGGTGGTCGAGGGCACGGGCACCGTCCCGGAGCGCGATGGCGAACGTCAACGGATGCACCATGTCCCAGTAGTAGTGCTGCCGGTACCGGCTGATCTCGTCCGGACCCAGGTTGTCGAGGATCTTCCGATACTTGTCCGCCGAAAAGGTGGCCTGAATCGTGCCGACGGTAAGCGCGGTGGGGCCGAGGACGCGGCCCATGTTTGCCTGGGACGCCAGGAACAACAGCGACGATCCGATGAGCCGACGATCCGATTCGGTCAGTGCCATGCCCATGATGGTAGCGCCCACTTCCCGGGTGTCGGATTTGTGCGTTATGGTTTCCGCGCTACCGAACGTCTGGGGGGACGATGGCGGATACGATCAGGGCCGATATCGACGAATTATTCTCTTTGTCAACGGCTTTCCGAGGAATTGCACGGCGTATCGCCCGTATCGACACCCGCGCGATCTCGGCGGGGTCCGTTGAGGGATTTTCCGGCGGTGCTGCGATCGTCGAGGCACTTGCAGCAGTCGAGTCCGCGTCGCGACGCTCGGTCTCACTCCTCGCCGACCGTGCCTGGTCGACGTCCGACACCATCGACCTGGTCGCCGCGGACTACGAGAACACCGACGAGTACTTCGCCGCCGGATCGGCGCGGGCAGTTCCCGAGTGATCCCCACGATCACCGATGTCCGCAACTGGAAGCCCGCGGTGCTCCACGACAGTGGTCGGCGAAAGTGGTTGCTCTGCAGGCGCTGTTGTCACAGAAGAGCGGGCGGATCGTCAACTCGACCACGACCGGGAGTGCGCCGCTCGTGGTGTCGGTGTGTCGGCGGCGGTACCGCGAATGCACCCGGCTCGAACCCGTGCCGCTGGTCGGGCACTGTCCCTCACCGCCTCGCGGGTGGACCGTGATCCGGATCGTGGCATCGAGAGGCGGACGGCGTCGATGACAACACCGGTCAGATGCGGCAGCAAAGCTGCCAGGGGCTCGAGGTCACACCATAATGACCTTGGTCTATTCCGTGTCGCGACAGGTCAGCGGCAGATCGGCTCCTTCACGAAATGTGCGCCAGATCCTCTTTCGATAAGCCTCATCAATGTCGAATCGTGCCGCCGGGTAGTGCGCAAGCATGGAGGTGTATCCCACGCGCTTCTCCCCTGTAACCCGTGCAATGCAGGACCTGCCGTATCACCGCGATCACGTCTTACTTCAATGACCGTAGCGAGAGGTTCCGACAAGTCCTGTCCGTCCAGGCGCTACTGCCGACGTCGAGCATCCCCGTCCCGGTTCCCCGCGTGTGCGTCCCGGTGACGCCCCCGATGGGCCCGCCCGCCAATGGTCGACGCTGCCGTCCACGCGGGGACCCTGCGCCGTCACGGCAAGTTGGCCAGAACACGCAGATTGACCATCGTGAGGGGGCCGCTGAGCACGGGCACGAGCGCACTGACGCGGGTCCGCGTCGTCAGACCGCGACCGAGGAGCGCCGTGACGGCGACGGCCAGGTAGAGCGCACCGTGGACCGGACCGAGGACGTCCGCGAGCGTGCCGTCGCGCACGGTGGCGACGTTGACCAGCAGCGCGAAGACGCTGACGGTCTCGAGTGCCGAGAGCACAGCCAGCGTGCGCAGCAACCCGGTCATGCGTAGCTCGATCCGGGCCGCACGATCATGAGCACGACAACGACCACCCACAGCGCGTTGAACAGGCCGGTCAGCATGCCGAGGCGCCGGAGCCGGGCACCGTCGTCGGGTGCGGTGAGCGCTTCCCCTTGGATTGGGGCGAGCTGCAGGGCGAGCAGTCCCCCGGCGACGGCGGTCAACACCATCGCGACCACGACCCAGACCTCGGTCGTGCGGCCCTGGACCGAGGCGAGGAGGAGGCCGACGACCGGGACCGCGATCGCCAGCAGGCCGTAGACGCGGGTGATGCGGTGCAGCGCGCGGGCGGTGTCCATGCTCCGCTCGACCCGCTGCGGACCGCCTACCGCGACTGTCACGGGCGCGTACCTGGGAAACAGGCTCGTGGCCACCGCCACGGGACCCACGAAGAGGATGCCCGCCACTACATGGGCGGAAAGTAACAGCGATTCCATAACCTTCAGCTTAGCTGAAGGTTATGGAAGAGGTCACTCGGTAGCCGACATCACCCGCAGCATGTGCACCCGCAGCGCCTCGGTCAGCTCGGGGTGCTGCGCGGCGAACTCCGCGTCGAGGCGCCCGACCACTTCGGAAGCCCGAGCCAGTAGCGACTCACCCTCCGCAGTGATCAACAATGTGGACGCCGCCCCCGCGCGCGCCGTCGCGTCGTCGACGAACCCGGCCTCGACGAACGCCGCGACCACGGTGTGGGCGCTCTGCACGGTGATGCGTGAACGCCGGGCGAGCTCGCTGAACGAGATGCCCGGCGTTCCGCGGATGTGCCCCAACAACCCGTACTTGCGGGTGGTCAACCCGAGCGGCTTCAACGCCTCGGTGAACGCGGCCTCCCACACCCGGCCCACCGTGAGCAACGTGACTGTGGGACTGAAGGGAGGCGGCTCAGACATGGAAGCAGGCTACCCAGACCACACGACCACAGCTCACGAGAATCAGCGGTGCCGCCGCGGAAGGTCGAATTCATCCGGAGGGACGTATCCGAGACGGTTCACAACGACCGCCCAACCCGGCGTGTCACCGCGACGTCAACGGCCAGAGCAAGCCGGTCGGCCTGCCGACCGGTGACCCCGAGCACCGTCGACGCGTCCGCCACCGACATCTCAGCCATACATATATCGTCGGCCGGTTGACATCGTGGACGACCGAGAAGAGCCTCGCCGTGCGATCCCCGCGGTCCCGACGTCCTATGAAGGATTCGCCGAGGCGGTGCCGTATCCCATCGCCGACAATCGGCGAACCTATCCACGCACCGGTTGGAATGATCCGGGTGCTCGGGTGAACCCCGCGGTCCGCACTTCACACCCGACCTGGAATATCTTCGAGGGCAGGGAGTTACGTCTCAGGACGAGCAGGGACCGTGCCTTCTTCTCTGCTGGTAGACCCGAGGATCACGCGCTTCTCGATTACTGCCGCACGGATATCCGCCCAGCAACGGAAGTTTCGCCCGCGACCAGCCTCTCGAGACTCCTCCGGTTGCCCGGTCTTCCGCTCCCGGATGACCCCAGCGCGTCGAGGGTTTATGACACGGGTCGGTGGCGTCGACGCGGTGGGACGCCGACGCGATGGACACCCCGACTTCTCGGGACGAGGAGATAAAGCATCGCGCTGGATCAGATGTCGTAGTCCACGACGACCGGTGCGTGGTCACTCATCCGTCGATCCTCCGCGGGTTCCCGATCGGTGCCCGCAGCGACGGCGGTTCGGGCCAGGCCCGGGGTCGCAAGGTGGTAGTCGATCCGCCACCCGACGTCGCGCGTGAACGATCCGGGGATCCACGACCACCACGAGTACGGTCCGTCGACACCCGGGTAGTGCCGGCGGACGACGTCGACGAGGGTGCGCGGCGAGAGTAGTGAATCGAGCCATTCACGTTCCTCGGGGAGGAACCCCTCGGCCTGATTGCTGCGCCGCCAGTTCCGGACGTCGTAGCGGGTGTGTGCGATGTTGAGGTCGCCCATCAGCAGCAGTTCTCTGCCCTGCGCGCGTGCCGCGCGACGCGACCTCCCCAGTTGTCGTGCGAATGCGTCCAGAAAACGCATCTTGCGCGCGTACCGGACGCCGCCGTCGGGTTCGTCCCGCATGCGGCCAGGCTTCTGCAGGTGCGCCGGGACGCCACCTTTCGGCAGATACAGCGACGCGACAGTGATCGGCGCATCTGCGAGATCGACTTCGATGTAGCGGCCTTCGTCTGCGAATTCTTTCAGTCCGCGCGCCAACGGCACTCGCTCGAGTTCGATCGGCTCGCTGTGATCTTCACCGGGTGCCCGCACCAAAGCCCTACCGCTCCATGTGCGCACCGCCGCGGGAGGATGCATCGTCAGGATCCCCACACCGTTGCGGCCCGGGAGTACTCCCTCTTCGTAACTGAAGTGGTATTTGCCGAATACTCCGGGCGGAACCGCCGCGGCAGGAGCACGCACCTCTTGCAGTGCAACCACGTCGGGCTGGCGCTCACGTAGCCACTCTTCGAATCCGCGGCGCTGTGCCGCACGGATTCCGTTGATGTTGAAGGTCGCGATACGCACGGAGTACCAGTGTAGGGACCGAAGGTCAGTCCATGAGGAACGGCAGGACCGCGGCCGCGAAATCTCCGGCGCGATCGCGGTGGATGCTGTGGCCGCACCCGATCTCCCGCGCCGTTCCGTCCGGTAGCGACGACAGCGCCGCAGCGAGCAGCGTCGGGTCGACCATACTGCCGCGGCGGACGCCACGCAGCAACAGGGTCGACGATCGGACGTGTGAAAGTTGCTCCCACCACAAAGGATTCGGGGTATGGAATTGGCTCACCACGGTCTCGGTCATCGACCGATCGAAAGTGAAGAGGGCGCGCGGATTGAGGATCATGCTGCTGGTGGCATGCCACAGTTCGGCGGGCGTCGGACGGCCGGCGGGAATCTGCGGAACCGGATCACCCGCTCTCAAGGGCAACGGGGCTTCCTCGAGTACCAGCCGCCGGATGAGCTCCGGGTGCCGCTGTGCGATCAACGAGCCGGTGTGTCCCCCGAGTGAGTGGCCGACCAGATCGATCGTGTCGAATCCCAGGTGGGTACACACACCCGCGACATCTGCGGCGAAATCGTCGAACCTATACGACTGCGCGCGACCGCTTCGGCCGTGGCCGCGCAGATCGACAGCGACGACACGTCGCCCCGCCTTTGCCAGAATCCGGGAGAAACGCGCCCACGTGCGACCGTCACCGCCGAGTCCGTGCACCAGCACGACCGGCACCGGGTGCGCGCGACCGGTCGGCGCGGTCTCGCGGTACGAGACCACGACACCGTTCGGTTCGGCCGTACGCACGAGACTGTCCACGACCGCCGAGCCTACTCAGTCGTAGACGCCCTCCACCCGCCAGCCGTCCGCGCCGTAGATGACGAGCAGTGCACGCGAGCCGTCGAGCAGCACCTGGAGCCGGGCGACGTGCCGAGCCGACGCCGGATCCCACCAGTACTCGTCCACCGGCCACGGGCCCGCCCATCCGATCACCGTCCAGCTGCGACTTCCCCATCGCAACCGGGCCGGCCGCCCGTCGAGCACACCCCGTTCCGTGACGGTCACCGGCGCACCGGACTCGTCGTCCAGTGCCACGACGGGCGGTTCGTGCAGGACCATGGCGGGCGCGGGCGGGGGGAGCCGACCGGGCCAGGGAGCGTCCGGGTCGGACGCCGGCACCGCTTCGTCCCCCACGGGCACGAGGACGACGCGTTCGCCCGGTCCGCGACCGCCGCTGAGCACTCCCATCTGCACCGCATCGCCGCCGAGAAGCCCTTGGACGCGGACCAGCGCTCGTCTGGCCCGTTCGTCCTCGTCTCCTACCCCACCCCACAATCCCAATTGCAACGCACCCGAGGCCACCACTTCCACCGGTTCCAGACGCAGCATCACGATCCCCGCGGTGGGGCGGGAAACGCTGCGGCCGGTGAGCCATCCGTCGAGTTGCCAGCGCACCCGATCGGCGGTCCCGTCCGGAGTCAACGGTTCGGCGCAGCGCCAGGTCCGGGAGTGCTCCTCGCCGTTTCCGGTGCGCGCGGCGACAAGCAATCGCGTGCATGCCACCCCCGCCGCGGCAAGGCGGACATGCAGTAGCCCGGCCAGCGTGCGACCGGCGAACGCGGCCGCGTCCACCCGATCGATCGGCGGATCGCACGGATATTCCACCACCAGGTCGGGAGGGATCGCCCGGCCCGACGGTGGGCGTTCCGGCAAGCCTCGCGCACTCCGGTGCGCGGCGACCGCGTCGGAACCGAACCTGGAGGCCACCTCGGCCGGGGTCAATGCGGCGAACGTTCCGATCGTGCGCATTCCCAGCCGACGCAGCAGGTCCACCGTTTCCGTACGCTCGGGAGCTGCCAGTGCCGGTTCCACCGCCAGTTCCGAAATGGGCAGGGGCGCCAGGAATCCGGCACCGGCACCGACGGGAACGAGGGTGCCGCGCCGGGCCGCGAGCACCGCGGTGGACAACTCGTCGGCGATGCCGACCTGGCACTCGACTCCGACTGCGGCAACGGCGTCGACCAAGCTTTCCGCTGCCGTCTCCTCCGAGCCGAACCATCGGACGACACCGCGAGCAGCCAGCACCACCAGACCGGAGCGCAGCACCTCCACCCCCGGAGCGACCGCATCGATCGCGGACACCACCGACTCGAACCGGATTGCATCACGGTCGGGGTCCGACTGTGCCACATACAGTTCCGGGCATCGTGCTTGTGCTTCCCGACGGCGCAGGCCGCGTCGTACTCCTGCGGCGCGTGCGGTAGCAGAACATGCAATCACCCGATTGGCAGCGATCACCGCGATCGGGGTGGTCGCGGGCAGCTCTGCGGACGCCGCGGCCGCCACCGCCGGCCAGTCCGGGCACCACACCGCGACCACCCGAGCCGGAGCTTGCGCGGGCACGTTCATTGCGCCACCCGCCCGGCACCGTCACCGATGCGACGGGGTCCACCGGCCTCCCACAGCACTCTGCTGCGCTCGGCGCACACATCGATCTGGGTGGTGCGTGGAGGAAAAGCCCGCCCGTGCGCCCGTACCGACAGTCGCGTTCCGCACAGCCTCCCGAGGCCGGGCCCGTCCACTCCGTCATAACCACTGACCTGCGCCTCGAGCCGGACCTGTGCCCCCTCCCATCTCCCGTCTGTGACGATCAGGACAGCCCCTTTGCTCCGGGCCCTGGCCGCGACAGCACGTGCCCGGGTCGGCGGGACGGAGGCACCGCCCAGCCCGAGGACGACGAGATCCATCCCATCGAGAAGCACCGCCGCAACCTCGACGGGATCGGGCCCGGGATCCGGAACCATCGCGAGGCGTTGCAGATGCGCTCCCATTTCCGCCGCAGCGAGCAATCCCAGCCGCCGCTGACCTATGACCGCGGCGTGCCCCCCGGAGGAGGTCACGGAGGCCAGCACCCCCAGCAACAGGGAGGCCGCACCGGAAACCGAGACGACGGTGCCGCGGACGAGACCACCGTGCGGCAGCAACTCGGCAAGCGGCCCGGGTACCGGAAGCACTCCACGGGACGGGACCTCGGCAGGCTCCGCCACCGGTGTCGGGCGGGAGACCTCACCGCGCGAGGGGACAGCGGCGATCCGTCGTCGCAGCGTCTCTATCTGCTGCGCCCGCTCCAGCCCTGCTTCTTCGTCACCGATCGGAAATTCGGCTACCTCGCCCACCTTGCACCCCTGTCATCCGCCCGCCGCGTTGCACACGACCGGCCGACCACGGGGAAGACGTGGCCCAGCGCGAATTCGTATTCGAACATTCATTCGAACCATTTCAGTAGACCCGATGCGCTCGCTCGCCGTCAAGTGAGCGACCGGCCACACCTCGCAGTCTCGCCTCCGGCGACCCCGACCCCATCGATTACCCTTGGCAAGGTGGTCGATCAGGACAGAGCAGGACGAGTCGTCGGCCCGGACCACTTGGTGGCCGGGCGGTATCGACTCGATTCCAAGCTCGGCGGTGGCGGCATGGGAGCCGTCTGGCTCGCCCGCGACACCAGACTCGGCCGCAACGTAGCTGTCAAGCAGGTGATCTCCACCGCCGACCTCGACCACGCCGAAGCCGAGGAGATCCGCCGCCGGGCACTACGCGAAGGCCGGGTCGCGGCCCAGCTCACGCACGAACACGCCATCTCCATGTACGACGTCGCTCTGCATTACGGCGAGCCGTGGCTCGTCATGGAGCATCTGCCCTCTCGGAGCCTGGCGCAGGTGATGAACGCCGTCGACACGCTGCCGCCGTACATCGTGGCCCAGATCGGGGCGAACGTCGCCGACGCTCTCACCGCCGCACATGCAGCCGGCATCGTTCACCGCGACGTCAAACCCGGCAACATCCTGATCGCCGAGCGGGGCGAGATCTCCGGCGTCGTGAAGATCAGCGACTTCGGCATCGCGCGGGTCAAGGGCGACAACGACCCGGCAGGCGTGATCATCGGAACGCCCGCGTATTTTGCCCCCGAGGTCGCACGCGGCAACGACCCGACCGAGGCCAGCGACGTCTTCTCACTCGGCGCGACTCTCTACACCGCCATCGAGGGCCAGCCGCCGTTCGGTTTCGAGGCCGACTCGATCGCTCTGCTGCACCGGGTCGCCCGCGCCGAGATCATCATGCCCACGAACACGGGCCCCCTCACCGACATCCTCCTGTCGATGCTCGAGCCGGACCCTGCCCGTCGGCCGACGATGGCCCAGGCCCGCGACCTGCTCGCCGCGGTGACGCTCGGTCCCGGGGGCACGGCCGCACAACTCCGCGGACGACCCATCGTGTCGGAGGACGGGACGGTTCCCTCCTGGGCGCAGCGCGCGACCCCTCTCGCGGAGCCTCTCCGCGGTCGTGGGTCGTTCGTCGACCGGCCGCTCGGCGAGATACCGCCCGGGCACAAGACGCAGGGACCGTCGCCGAGCAGGAGAAGTTCGCCCCCTTCCGGGCTGCTGGACCGCCTCCTTCCGAACGGCCCGGTACCCGACTCACTGCAGGACAAGGTCGTCGCCTACGCACCGCTGGCGATGGCAGCCATGGTCGCGCTGCTGGTCGCAGCGCTCGTGGCCGCCCTCGTCATCAGCTTTCTCGTGACCTGACCTTTCCCGATTCCGCGTAGGCAGGATCTGCGGTCCGCCCGGCAATGTCGGACGGGTATGTGACGATCCGGCTCCCACCCAACAGAGGGAGCAGACCGTGAGCACTCCACCAGCGGATCCGACCATGACAGCGATCACCGACGCCGTGACTCTGGCTCGCGCGGGACGCGCCTCCGACGCTCGTGCTGCGCTCGAAGAACTGTGGGCCGGGATCGGCCCCGGAGGCGACCCGCTCCATCGCTGCACCCTCGCCCACTATCTGGCCGACCTGTACGACGACGCGGCAGCCTCACTGGAATGGGACATCAGGGCACTGGCCGCCGCCGACGATATGGACGACCGACGCGTCCGAGAACACCACGAGTCCCTCCGCATCCGCGGCTTCTACCCGTCGCTGCACCTCAACCTCGCCGACGACTACCGACGCCTCGGCGACTTCGACTCGGCCGCCGGTCATCTCGCGGCCGCCCGGGACTACGCCGATGCCCTCGCCGACGACGGCTACGGAGCGGGCGTCCTCGGCGGAATCGACAACGTGGCCGCAGCGATCGCCGCGAGGACTACGGAGCGCCTGGCGACACACTGAGGGCCGGTCAATCGATGCGGCGCCGGTGTGCCCATCGCGTCAGCGCATTGCGATTGGACTGCTGGGTCTTGCGAAGCACGTTCGACGCGTGGGTTTCGACCGTCTTCACCGAGATCACCAACTCTTCGGCGATCTCGCGGTAGGTGTAACCGCGGGCGAGCAATCGCAGTACTTCGAGTTCCCGCGGCGTCAGGGAATCCAACTCGGGATCGAGCGGGGGTTCCGGCGCGGAAGACCTGCCGGTGAACGAGTCGAGCACGAAACCCGCGAGCCGCGGGCTGAATACCGCGTCTCCCCCGGCCACCCGGCGTACCGCGTCGGCGAGGTCGGGTCCCGAGATGGTCTTGGTGACGTATCCGCGCGCGCCGGCACGGATGACGGCGATGACATCTTCGGCTGCGTCCGACACGCTCAGTGCGAGACACACCGGACCGTCGGTGATGCGGTTGAGCACGGCCACTCCGCCACCGTCGGGCATGTGCACGTCGAGGAGCACGACGTCGGGCCGGGCAGCCTCGATACCGGCGACGGCCTCACCGACACCGCCGGCCTCCCCCACGATGTCCATGTCGTGTTCGCGCCCCAACTCGGTGCGGACACCCGACCGGAACACCGCGTGGTCGTCGACCAGGAAGACGCGGAAACGGCGGACGTGCTCGGAAACCTCGGACGCTGTCACCGGGGTCGAAATCACTGCGTCTGCTCCTCGGGGTGGGGGTCGGTCACCTCCCACTCTAAGGTCGTCTCCTCGCTCTGCTCGCGTCCGGCGCGCGGCATGTGGATGCGAATTTCGGTGCCTTTGCCCGGATTCGACTTCACCACCGTCCGTCCGCCGCGGCGTTCGATACGGGTGCGGATCGAACGAGCAAGTCCCTGGCGATCTCCGGGCACCGCATCGGGATCGAATCCCACGCCGCGGTCGCGGACGAACACACTGATCTGGTCCGGTTCGACTTCTGCGAACAGATCGACGTTGTCGACCTGCGCGTGCTTGGCAGCGTTGACGAGTGCTTCGCGCGTGGCGCCGAGAACGGCGGTGACAGCTTCGGGCGACATGTCGTCGTCCGGTGCCACGTCGCCGACGATGACGGGCACGACCGACACTCCGTGCTGATCCTCGACCTCGCCCGCGATCGTCCGCAGTGCTTCTGCGAGGGAAGTCCGCGGCGACTCGTCTCCACCGAACAGCCAGCGTCGCAGTTCGCGTTCCTGGCTGCGCGCGAGCCGAAGGACTTCTTGCTGATCGGCAGCCTGCTTCTGGATGAGGGCGAGGGTCTGCAATACGGAATCGTGCAGGTGGGACGCAATTTCTTCGCGCTCCTCGTTCCGGACGCGCGCAGCACGCTCGGACTCGAGCGCCCGCCACATCCGGATCCACAGCGGTACGGACAGCAACGCGGCACCGATCAGGGTCACCACCACCGCCAGGAGCGAGGACCGCAATGCCGCCACGTCGACCTGGGCGAGGACTATCACTCCCAGTCCCGTGACCACGAGCGTGAGACCACCGAGGACGCGGGCCCACGTGAGCACCGTCGGCCTGGCCGGCAGACCGAAGACCGATCTCGGTCCTTCCGCGTCGAATTCTCGCCACACCAGGGCCGCGCCCACCGCGACCACCAGAACCGGCGTGATGACCGAGGCCGCTCCCCCGCTGAAAAGCCACGACAGGCCCACAGCGAGGGCAATTCCCATGACCGCCAGCCCCACCGCGCGTCGACGTTCCCCCGGCTCGGGGCGGGTACTGTCCGATCCCGGCGGCACGAACATCCACAACAATCCGTATGCGACGATGCCGACGCCGCCGAGGGCGGCCAGGATCGTGAACGCGACCCGCACCTTGGTGACGTCGATTCCGAGGTGATCCGCCAGTCCACCGGCGACGCCGCCCACGACACGTCCGCCCACCCGTCGCTCGAGGCGCGGGACGGGGAGGGGTGATCCGGCTACAGGCTGCACGTATCGATACTGACACGGTTGCACCCGGTACGGCATCGGGGACGGACCCTGATGTCAGGGTGTTCCGCGGCGCCGGAAATCAGGGTTTCTCCCCGATGTGCCCGATGCTGCTTCACGACAGGATGGTGCCATGACCACGAGGAGCTTCCCCGAGCAACTGTCGGATATGTGGCGCACCCGCCCGGTGCGCCTGCCGGAACAGGGACATGTCGCCGGTGTGTGCACGGGGATCGGAATGCGCTACGGCGTCGACCCGGTGCTCATCCGCGTCGCCTTCACCGTATCGGCGATCTTCGGTGGCGCCGGAATCGTGCTGTACCTGGCAGCGTGGGTGTTGTTCACGCGCCGCGGCGATCAGGTGTCGCCACTCGAATCCCTGATGGGACGGGGGAACAGTTCGGATTCGTCCACCAAGGTGATCGTCATCCTGGTGGCCCTCGCGATCGCGGCGAGCGCTGTAGGCCCGGTCGGAGCCGGCTTCGGAGGTTCCGGATTCATCGGTGCGTTCCTGATGCTCGGCGGCTGGTGGTTGCTGTACCAGCGCCAGCCGGAACCTCCGGTGGGATTCCTCCCGCCGGAAGGAGGATTCACCGCTGACCCGTCCGCATCTCCGGAGCAGCCCTTCCAGCAGGGCATCTTCTCGCACGGAATGTTCATGCACCAGATGTTCACGCGGAACGCGTTCGGGCAGACGACCACCTCGACTCCGCCCCCCAGCGGATTGGCCCCCGGCGACCCCGGCTATCTGACAGGCACGCCGGAGGCGACGGCGGGCACGACGCAGGAGGGAACCACGCCGATGAGCACGCCGTCCGGCACGCCGAACCTTCGTAAGGAACCGGACCCCGGAGCGCCGACGAAGGACTCCTCGCCGGCTGCGCCGGGTCCGCCGGCATGGGATCCCCTCGGCGTCGCGCCGTTCGCGTGGGATCTTCCCGCACCGGCACCTGCCCGTGATCTCGTTCCCACCGGAAAGAGGCGCTCGCGCCTGACCACCACCGTTCTCGGACTTGCGGTGCTCGCTGCGGCAGCCGCAGGAGCGGTCGCCGTGGCCGGCGATGTCGCGTGGATGACACCGGCCCGGGTCGGCGCGATCGCACTCGCGGTCATCGGCGCCGGCATGATCGTGGGTGCGTTCCTGCATCGCGGGCACGGACTGCTGGTCGTCACCGGACCGCTGCTCGGCTTCGTGGTCCTGGCCTCGATCATCGGTCCGATGGATCATTCGAATTGGGGGAATCGCCACTGGGCGCCGACCTCGGCGGCAGAACTCCAGCCCGCCTACGCGTCCCATTTCGGTGAGATGACACTCGATCTGCGAAACCTCGAGCTCACCGAGGACTACACGGTCGACGTCGACGGCAGCTTCGGCAACGTCGAGGTGCTGCTGCCCGAGAATCTCGATGTCCGCACGACGTGTTCGGTCGACGCCGGCGAGATCACGCAATGCCCCGAGCCCGGCCTCGACGGAGGGCGTGACGGCGAAAAGGGGCCGGTCCTGACCTTGGACGCGGCTGTCGACTTCGGAAACCTGGAGGTGCATCGTGGCTGAGTACGACACCGCATTCGATACCGGATCCGCGCAGGAAGGCCGGTGCCGGCGCGGCCCCTCGATCCTGCTCCTGCTCTCCGGCGTCGTCGCGCTTCTGGTCAGCGCGTGGGCACTCGTCGGACCGTTCTCCGTGGATTTCCTCACCACGTTCGACGGGGGATGGATTCTGGTCGGGGTAGCCGTCGTGATCGGTGCCGTGCTGGTGTTCCTGCCGAACAGGCGCTCCAAGTAGACGCGGCACCGACACCGACGCATACCGGTCGCAGGCTCGCGACCGGGATGCGTCGTCCGGGTCGGAGTGCCGGGGGCGAGTCAGGCGCAGGCGCGCGATGCGGCGACCGTCGAGTTCGGTGACGGTCAACCGGTTTCCGTCGAGAGCGAGGCTTTCGCCCACCTGCGGCAGGTGCTCCAGCCGGTAGAGGACAAAGCCGGCGACCGTGTCGTACGGGCCCTCGGGTAGCGCGATACCGGTCCGCCGAGCGAAGTCCTCGACGTGCAGTAATCCGTCGATGTCTTCGCGCAACGCCGGGCGTCCCGTGCCCGACGCGTCCGGACCGGGCGCACCGTCGACGGGATCGAACTCGTCACCGATCTCGCCGACGATCTCCTCCACGATGTCCTCGACCGTGACGATGCCTGCGGTGCCGCCGTATTCGTCGACGACCAACGCGATCTGCGCATTGCCCCGTCGCATCACCGTCAGAGCGGCAAGAGCCGGCTTCGATCCCGGCAACGCCACGATCGGCCGGCACAGGTCCGCGACCGTGCCGTCGGGCCGATCGATCAGCAACAGGTCGCGCAGGTGCACGAACCCGATCACATGGTCGGCAGTGTCCGCGATGACGGGATATCTCGTATGACCCAGCCCGAGAGCGAGGGCGCGAGCGTCGGGAATCGTGGTGTCGGCCCGCAGGAAATCGACTTCCGTGCGGGGCCGCATCACCTCCCCCAAATGCCGGGAACCTACGTCGAACACCTCGGTGAACACGCTGCGTTCGTCCTCGGACAGCGCCTCGAGACCGACGAGCATGTCGCGCAGTTCCTCGTGCGTGATCTGCTCGTTCTTGAGTGACGGGTCGGAACCGAGAAGGCGCACCAGCGCATCGGTCGAGACCGAGAGCAACCGGATGACCGGCCGCATGACGGTGGCGAACCGGTCGAGGGCCGGTGCCGTGGCCAGCGCCATCCCCGTCGACCGCTGCAACGCGATGCGCTTGGGTACCAGTTCGCCGAGAACCAGTGACAGGTAGGCGATCACCAGGGTGGTGCCGATCAGGGCGACAGCATCGGCTGCGGCAGGCCCGAGACCCCATCCCCGCAGTACCGGTGCCAGATCGGGCGCGAGGGTCGACGCTCCGAAGGCGGCAGAGAAGAACCCGGCGACCGTGACGCCGATCTGGACGGCCGACAGAAACCGGTTCGGGTCACGCGCGAGTGCGGCAGTGCGGCGACCCCGGCCCCCACGCCGCGCCAACTCCCGAATCTGGCTCTCACGCAACGACACCAGAGCCATTTCGGTAGCGGCGAACACCCCGCCCACCAGAACGAAAACGAGGACCGCCACCACGTTGACGAGCGTGCCGCCGGTCACGTCGGCAACCTGCTGCCGGTGCGGCGGGACTGAGAGCTCAGGCCGTGGTCCATGTTCCGCGCTCCTCGCCGGTGACCTCTCAGTCTAGGCGGAGGGCGCGGCGTCCCGGAGCAGGTCGAGGGTGCTCGACCGGCCCGGGGCGTCCTACGAGTTCGGGGAACTCACTCCCATTCGATGGTTCCCGGCGGCTTGCTCGTCACGTCGAGCACGACGCGGTTCACCTCGGTGACCTCGTTCGTGATGCGCGTGGAGATGCGCTCGAGCGTCTCGTACGGCAGTCGCGTCCAGTCCGCGGTCATGGCATCTTCGCTCGAGACCGGGCGCAGGACGATGGGGTGGCCGTAGGTGCGGCCGTCACCCTGCACGCCCACGCTCCGCACGTCGGCGAGCAGCACGACCGGGCACTGCCAGATCTGGCCGTCGAGCCCGGCAGAGGTGAGTTCCTCGCGCGCGATGGAGTCGGCACGACGAAGAATCTCGAGTCGCTCGCGGGTGACCTCACCGATGATGCGGATACCGAGGCCCGGGCCGGGGAACGGCTGGCGGCCGACGATCTCCTCGGGCAGTCCGAGCTGACGTCCCACGGCGCGCACTTCGTCCTTGAACAGCAGGCGCAGCGGTTCGACGAGTGCGAACTGCAGATCTTCCGGGAGGCCACCGACGTTGTGGTGGCTCTTGATGTTGGCGGTGCCGGAGCCGCCACCCGACTCGACCACATCGGGATACAGCGTGCCCTGCACGAGGAACTCGACGGTCTCGCCCTTCTCGGCGCCCTCGCCGAGCACCTCGGACACCGCGCCTTCGAAACTGCGGATGAATTCGCGGCCGATGATCTTGCGCTTGGTCTCGGGGTCGGTGACACCGGAGAGCTCCCGGAGGAAGGTGTCCGAGGCGTCCACGGTGACGAGGCGGGCGCCGGTGGCGGCGACGAAGTCCTTCTCCACCTGCTGACGCTCACCCTCCCGCATCAGGCCGTGGTCGACGAAAACGCAGGTGAGGCGGTCACCGATCGCGCGCTGCACGAGCGCCGCCGCGACTGCCGAGTCCACGCCGCCGGACAGCCCGCAGATCGCGCGTCCGTCTCCGACCTGTGCCCGAACCTGCTCGATGAGGGATTCGGCGATGTTGGCTGCCGTCCAGCTGCCGGGAATGCCCGCGATGTCGTGCAGGAAGCGGCTCAGGACCTGCTGGCCGTGCGGTGAGTGCAGGACCTCGGGGTGGTACTGGACGCCCGCAAGTCGCCGGGCGCGATCCTCGAAGGCGGCAACCGGGGCACCCGCGCTCGTCGCGGTGACCTCGAAGCCCTCGGGAGCTGCGGTGACGCCGTCCCCGTGGCTCATCCATACCGGCTGCGTCGCGGGCAGACCGTCGTGCAGAACTCCGCCGGAGACCTCGAGCTCGGTGCGGCCGTATTCACGGGCGCCGGTGTGCCCGACGGTGCCGCCGAGTGCCTGGGCCATCGCCTGGAAGCCGTAGCAGATGCCGAACACCGGGACGCCGAGATCGAACAGCTTCGGGTCGAGTGTGGGCGCGCCGTCTTCGTAGACGCTGGAGGGACCACCGGAGAGCACCACTGCGAGCGGATCCTTCGCTGCGATCTCGTCTACGGCAGTGGTGTGAGGCACGACCTCCGAGTACACGTTCGCCTCACGGACGCGCCGTGCGATCAGCTGCGCGTACTGGGCTCCGAAGTCGACGACGAGGACCGGCCTGGACTGCTGGGTTTGCGACACCAGAACAGTCTAAGCGGCCGCGCCGGGTGCCCCCGCCGCGGCCGGACCGGTGGAGGATCAGGCGGCCCCGGTCGAGCCCGTGATCCCGACGATGGGCAGGTGCAGCGCCCCGGGGGCACCCTCGGGGACCACGGGGTTCTTCGGTGCGATCGGCTGCAGCCTGCGGTAGGCCTCGCCCTGGGCCGGCCGCTGGTCCTGCTCGCCCTTGTTGGGCCAGAGTGCCGCGGCACGTTCGGCCTGCGCTGCGATGGTGAGCGACGGGTTCACCCCGAGATTCGCCGATACTGCCGCTCCGTCCGCGACACTGAGGGTGGGGTAGCCGTGCACCCGCTGGTACGGGTCGATCACGCCGTGTTCGGGATCGGTTCCGATGACTGCGCCGCCGAGGAAGTGTGCGGTGAGCGGAATGTTGAAGATCTCACCCCACGTACCTCCGGCGACTCCGTCGATCTTCTCCGCGATGCGACGGGTCGCCTCGTTTCCGGCGGGGATCCACGTGGGGTTGGGCTGGCCGTGGCCCTGCTTGCTGGTGACCTTCCGGCTGCCGAAGAGCCCCTTCTTCGTGTAGGTGGTGATCGAGTTGTCGAGGTTCTGCATGACGAGGGCGATGATCGTCCGCTCGCTCCAGTTCCGCACCGACAGCATCCGCAGCATCTTGCGCGGATTCTTCGCCACCTGACCGAGGAACTTGATCCAGCGCGGAGTGGGCCCGTCGCCGTCGGTCATCAGGGTCTGCAGCAACCCCATCGCGTTCGAGCCCTTGCCGTAACGCACGGGCTCGATGTGGGTGTCGGGCGTCGGATGGAACGACGACGTGATCGCGACGCCCTGCGTGATGTCCAGATCGGGATGCACCTCGTACATGCCCGCGCCGACGATCGATTCGGAGTTGGTGCGGGTCAGTTCGCCCACGCGATCGGAGAGCGCGGGCAGCGCACCGGTGTCCTTGAGGTGGTGCAGCAGGTGCTGGGTGCCCCACGTACCGGCGGCGAGCACGACGTGCGAGGCCGTGTAGGTACGGCGGCCCTTGCGCAGCCACGCGCCGGTGCGCTCGGTGATCACGTCCCATGTGCCGTCGCCGGCCTCACGGAGATCGGTGACGGTGGTCAGCGGAATGATCTCGGCTCCTGCGGTTTCCGCGAGCCCGAGATAGTTCTTGACGAGGGTGTTCTTCGCGCCGTGACGGCAACCCGTCATGCACTCGCCACATTCGATGCAGCCGGCGCGATCGGGTCCGGCACCGCCGAAGTACGGGTCGGGCACGGTGCGCCCCGCTTCACCGAAGTACACCCCCACCGGAGTCTTGACGAACGTCTCACCGACGCCCATCTCGTCCGCGACCTCCTTGACGACCTTGTCCGCCGCGGTCATCCGGCTGTACTGCACGACACCGAGCATCCGCTGCGCCTGCTCGTAGAACGGGCTCAGCTCGTCGTGCCAATCGGTGATGCCGGCCCACTGTGCGTCCTCGAAGAACGGAGCCGGGGGCTTGTACAAGGTGTTCGCGTAGTTGAGCGATCCGCCGCCCACCCCGGCGCCCGCGAGAATCAGGCAGTCACGCAGCAAGTGGACGCGCTGGATACCGAAGCATCCGAGCTTGGGTGCCCACAGGAAACGCCGGAGGTCCCAGCTGGTCTTCGCGAAGTCGGCGTCGGCAAAACGACGTCCTGCTTCGAGGATTCCGACCTTGTAGCCCTTCTCCACCAGGCGGAGCGCGGTGACGCTTCCACCGAACCCGGATCCGACGATCAGAACGTCGTAGTCCGTAACCCGCTGCTGACCCATGGCACCTCCACCGAACGGCATTTGTTACCGGTCAGTATGCACACCGAAGATGTGATTACCGGCACGAGGCAACCCTAACCGTTACCGGGAGTTGCACCAAGACCCCGAACAGCGAATACGGCTGTGGCCGAATGCCGCCTTCACGCCGCCGAAGCGACGCGGGGAGCATTCGGCCACAGCCGAGCAGATTCGTGCGGTGCTGCGTCAGGCGCGCACCGACAAGCCCACCTTCTGGAATTCCTTGAGATCCGAGTACCCGGCCTTGGCCATCGAACGGCGCAGACCGCCGACGAGGTTGAGCGAACCGTACGGATCGTCGGACGGCCCGTTCAGGACGCGCGCCAGACTGGGCCGCTCGTCGTACGCGACCTGGAGCACCGCACCGCGAGGCATCGACGGGTGCGCGGCCACCGAGGGCCAGTACCAGCCGTGTCCGGCGGCCCCTGCCGCCACCGCGAGCGGGGCGCCGAGCACCGCGGCGTCGGCACCGCAGGCAATCGCCTTCGCCAGATCACCGGCGGTCTCGATATCTCCGTCCGCGATCACGTGGACGTACCGGCCACCGGTCTCGTCGAGGTAGTCGCGGCGAGCGGCAGCCGCATCCGCGATCGCCGTCGCCATCGGGATTCCGATCCCGAGCGAAGGACTCGTGGTGGTCGCCTCCGCTGTCGATCCGAAACCGACGATGACGCCCGCGGCACCCGTACGCATCAGGTGCAGGGCCGTCCGATGGTCGCTCACGCCGCCGGCAACCACCGGCACATCGAGCTCGGAGATGAACGTCTTCAGGTTGAGCGGCTCGTCCTCGCCGTGCGCGACGTGCTCGGCGGAGATGATGGTGCCCTGCACGACGAGCAGGTCGATGCCGGCCTTCACGAGCGCGGGAGTGAGGGCGCGCGCGTTCTGCGGACTCACGCGCACCGCGGTGGTGACGCCCTCGTCACGCACCTGTGCGACCGCGGCGGCCAGCAGGTCGGGCTTCAGCGGGGCCGCATGCAGCTCCTGCAGGTACCGGATCGCGGCACTGGGGTCCGGATCGGAGTCGGCGATCTCGGCGAGCCGGGTGATCACCGCGTCGACGTCGGCGTGACGACCCCACAGGCCCTCACCGTTGATGACACCGAGGCCTCCGGCCTTACCCAGCTCCACCGCGAACGACGGCGACACCAGGGCGTCGGTGGGGTGCGCGAGGACGGGAATGTCGAAGCGGTACGCATCGAGCTGCCACGCCGTCGACACCTCCTTCGACGAACGCGTCCGCCGGGACGGAACGATATCGACGTCGTCCAGTTCGTAGGTGCGGCGAGCCGTGCGGCCCATGCCGATTTCAACGAGGTCGCGCACGCGCGCCCCTTTCTCCTGTATTGACGGTGCTCCCGTCACACCTGAGACGGGGCATGCTGCGGACTCGTGGCCCTACCGGGCAGCGTAGTTCGGTGCCTCCGCGGTGATCGTGATGTCGTGCGGATGGCTCTCTTTCAGGCCTGCCGCGGTGATCTGGACGAACTGCGCGTTCTGCAGTTCCTCGATCGTCGACGCCCCCGTGTAGCCCATGGCCGCCCGAAGGCCACCGATGAGCTGGTGCGTGACCTGCTGCAGAGGTCCGCGGAACGGGACACGTCCCTCGATTCCCTCCGGCACGAGCTTGTCCTCGGACAGCACGTCGTCCTGGAAGTAGCGGTCCTTCGAGTACGACTTGGCTTCGCCCCGGCTCTGCATCGCGCCGAGCGAACCCATGCCGCGGTAGCTCTTGAACTGCTTGCCGTTGACGAGGATCAGCTGGCCGGGCGACTCGGTCGTGCCGGCGAGAAGCGAGCCGAGCATCGCAGTGGACGCGCCGGCCGCGAGGGCCTTCGCCACGTCTCCGGAGAACTGCATGCCACCGTCGGCGATCACCGGCACACCGTGTGCCCGTGCCACCGTCGATGCTTCGAGAATCGCGGTGATCTGAGGCGCACCCACACCGGCGACGACACGCGTCGTGCAGATCGAGCCGGGACCGATACCGACCTTGACGGCGTCGACGCCCGCTTCGATGAGCGCCGCCGTTCCCTGCCGGGTCGCGACGTTGCCGCCGATGATCTGCACGCGCTCGCCGACCTCGGCCTTGAGCTTGGCGATCATCGACAACACGTTCGACGAGTGACCGTGCGCGCTGTCCACGACGAAGACGTCGACACCGGCGTCCGCCAGCGTCATGGCACGAGTCCACGCGTCGTCACCGACGCCGACGGCCGCGCCGACGAGCAGACGGCCGTCGCGGTCCTTGGTGGCGTTGGGATGCTGTTCCGTCTTGACGAAGTCCTTGACGGTGATCAGCCCGGTGAGCTTGCCCTGACCGTCGACGATCGGCAGCTTCTCGATCTTGTGACGGCGCAGCAGCCCGAGTGCGGCCTCTGCGGTGACGCCTTCGCGCGCGGTGACGAGAGGCGACTTGGTCATCACCTCGTAGACCGGCCGGTTCTGATCCACCTCGAACCGCATATCGCGGTTCGTGATGATCCCGACGAGCTGGCCTTCGTCGTCGGTGACGGGAAGACCCGAGATGCGGAAGCGCGCACACTTCGCGTCGACCTCGGCGAGCGTGTCGGTCGGCTTGCAGGTCACGGGATCGGTGACCATGCCCGCCTCGGACCGCTTCACGGTCTCGACCTGAGCGGCCTGCACGTCCGCAGGCATATTGCGGTGCAGCACGCCCATACCGCCGACACGGGCCATCGCGATGGCCATGCGCGACTCGGTGACCGTGTCCATGGCGGAGCTCACCAGCGGTGTACGCAGGCGGATGTCGCGGGTCAGCTGACTCGAGGTGTCGACCTTGCTCGGGACGACGTCGGACGCCGCCGGCAGCAGCAGCACGTCGTCGAAGGTCAGTCCCAACATGGCGACCTTCTCGGGGTCGTCACCGCCGGTGTGCACATGCCCTCCGGTACTACTCATGCGGTTCGGACCCTCCGTTGACGATCGATGGGTGCGGACGGCAACCGTCCGGCATCGGAAAATTGTGGTGTGCAGCGATGCCGACCTGCAGAACCGCCGCCTGCGCTTCCCGTTCCGGCACCGCCGGAGCCGGGACTACGCGCACATGTCCATGATATCCGTTGGCCGGAACTGTCCTCGCTCAACCCTGGCACCGTGGCCGTTCCGGTGCGGATTCGACACGGGATGCGGCCGGGTTGCGGCGTGTCCGGGCCGTTCCGCTGGCGCAGAACCCCTCGGGCTGCGTACCGTGGAGTCGTGCGTGATCAGTTGCCCCCCGGGCTTCCCCCGGACCCGTTCGCAGGAGATCCCGACGATCCGTCCGCAGCTTTGGACGCGATCGAGCCGGGTCAGCCACTCGATCCTGCCGAACGCCTCGCGGTGGAAGAAGACCTCGCCGACCTCGCGGTCTACGAGGCATTGCTGGCTCCACGTGGAGTCCGCGGTCTCGTTGTGTGCTGCGAGGATTGCCACCAGGACCACTACCACGACTGGGACATGCTCCGGGCGAACCTGCTGCAGTTGCTTGTCGACGGCACCGTCCGTCCGCACGAGCCTGCGTTCGATCCCGCGCCCGATGCCTACGTGACGTGGGACTACTGCCGCGGATACGCCGACGCCTCGATGAACGACGCGTTGCCGGTGGACCCGTACGGACGAGAGCCCTGACTCCCCCACACTCGACGACAACGAGGGCCCAGCAGCGTCGCTGCTGGGC
>NZ_JAXION010000009.1:0-59712 GCF_049311045.1 Rhodococcus sp. 7Tela_A2
ATCGGGGGGAGACATGGCTGGGGCTTCGGCGGCGGCGGGACGGACGAAATCCGTTGCCGTCACTCGTCTGGTGATCGCACAGATCTCTGCGGTGGCGGTGTGGGCCGCAGTGCACGGTGCCACCGGGCGGATGTGGCCGGCGGTAGCGGCGGGCGCGCTCGTCGCGGCGGCCCTGATCATCCCCGTTCGCGGAGTCGATGCGATCACGTTCGCCTCCACACTGGTGCGCTACCGGTTCGGACGACGCGGACACGAAGCGGTCCTGCGCGACTTCCCGCAGCCGGCCGCGCGCCCGATCGGTCTGAGCTGGGACGCTCCATACGTGACGGCGGTCGTCGAAGTCGTGTCGCGGCCCGGGCAGGTCATGCGACTGGGGCGCGACAGCGTCGAGGCCGAGGTCACGCTGCCGCTCGACGCGATCGCATCGTGCCTGCGCCGGCACGACGTCACCCTCGACGGGATCGATGTGGTGACGCACGGATGGCGGGTACGCGATTCGAGCCCGGCAGGGCAGGTCTACGCACACCTGCTGGGTCCGCTGCCCGCTGCAGCCGAGCGAACGGTCTGGCTCGCTCTCCGTCTCGACGTGTCGACCTGTGGTGAGGCGATCGCCCGGCGCGGCGGCGGAGCGGAAGGGGCGGCACGTGCCGTCGCGGCGGCGGCGCGGCGCGTCGTGCGAGTGCTCGACGAAGGTGGTTGTGCGGGAATCATTCTCAGCGCCTCCGACATCGAGAACGCCTCGCGTCGCGTCGCGCACGGTGTCGCGCCGGCCGAATTCGCGCGGCACCCGCATCACGTCCCCCTCCCGATGGGCTTCAACAGCGGCGGCTACTTCGACCCCCGCCGATTCGGTCGGCGAGCAGCGACCAGCGTGTGGACCTATCCCGCCCTCTCCTCGACACTCGTGGTCCGGCTGCGGCCGGGAGATCATGGCGCCGTCCGGGTCGCGGGATCGGCTCGATTCACCACGAGATCGCCTGTCGTTCCCGCGCTGCCCGGACTCCGCTGCCCGTACGGGCTCGACCGGGAGTCGTTGACCGCCGCCTTGCCGGTGGCCGCTCCGCGGCTCGAGCACGTGGCGCCGTTGCGTGATGTGAGTGCCGGCGAACTGGATGGGCTCGCACTGCCACCGGGCGGTTGCGGTCAGCTCATCGGTTCGGACGATGCCGGGCGTGCGGTCACCGTGCGACTCTTCGGCCCCGGGATCCGCTCTGTGCATGTCGCGGGTGAGTTGTACCTGGCACAGCAGGTCGTGTTCAGAGCGGTGGCCGTGGGAGCGCGGGTTCTCCTGTACACCGACCGGGTCGGTGCGTGGCGACCGCTGCTCGACGGTGCTGCCGGACCGGATCGGCTTCGCGTGGCAGGTGAGTACGCCGACGACCGGAAGTTCGACACCGTGGTCTACGACGGCGTGCGGCCCACGACGGTTCCGCCCCAGGTCAGCGCGATTCACGTGCAGATGCACCCGGACAGCCTGCCCGGAGAACGCCCCACGGTCTTGCTTCACCAACCGGGCGCATCGGGAGACCGGATCCTGCTCACGACAGCCGGCACCCGCGTGCGCCTCACGCTCGTGACCATTGCCGCCGAGACCACCCACATCGGACGGCCGCGGAGTCCCGAACCTGTTCCGGTGTCCTGACTGCCCCGCTCAGCCGGGATATTCCGTGCGAGCCTGCCCCGCCCGCACAGTCCGCGCCCACCAATCGATCTGGTCGAGCATGCGCTCCGCCGCGTCGATCGCCGCCCCGTCGGTGGTGGTGCCGTCCTGCGCGAACGCGTGCTTGACGCGGTGGAAGCTCACCGATTCGCGAACCGGCACCATGTGCACCTCGACGACGACCTGCCGGAGTTGCTCGACGGCGCGCAGACCGCCGGACAGCCCGCCGTAGGAGACGAATCCGATCGGTTTGGTGCGCCATTCGTGTTTCACGGTGTCGATCGCGGTCTTGAGGGCAGCGGGATATCCGTGGTTGTACTCCGAGGTGACCACGACGAACGCCTCGGCCGCGCCCACCCGGCGGGTGAACGCGTCGGCTTCGGGTCCTCCCGAGAGATCCTGCGGTAAGGGAGTGTCCGCGAGGTCGATGATTCCCACATCGAATTCTGCTCGGCGCCGAGCGGTCTCGGCGAACCAGTGGGCGACCACCGGTGCGACGCGTCCGGCGCGCACGCTGGCCACGACGATCTCGAGGCGGACCGGCCCGGTCCCGATCTGTGGGTCCATGCCTGCGATCCTAGGCGCGGTCAGGTTGTGAGACCGTGCGTCAGGAGCGCCGCCAGTTCGCGGTAGGCCTGGGCGTCGGCCAGTCCCGTCGCCTCGGCGACCTGCCGTTGCTGGATTCGCACCATCACGGACGCGACGACGTCGGCGACGAAAGCCGCGTGCACGTCGCGGAGATCGCCCGCGTCGACACCCTCGGAGATCAGCGTGCGCACCCGATCTGCCGCCATCCGGGTGTTGCGCTCGTACACCTCGCGCGCGACGGGAGTTCGGGCGATGTCCTCCATGAAGCGCGCGGATGCCGGTTCGAGTTGCCGTCCGACGGCCTCGAGGTAGGTGCGGATCCGCGCTTCCGCTCCTGTACTGCGTGCGAGTTCTGCTTCGACGCGCTCGGTGGCACCCCGGAAGAAGTGCACCGTGACGGCGTAGACGAGCCGGTCCTTGTTCTCCGCGAGCGCGTAGAGCGTGGACTTCGAGCAGTGGAGGCGGGCGGCTATGTCGTCGAGGGTGAGGTGCGCGAAGCCCTCGGCCAGAAACATCGCGACGAGCTGGTCGAACAGTTGTGCCCGGCGCGCTGTCGTCCGGCGCGTCTCCGCTCTTGTCATACTTAGGACAGTACTGCAGTATCGTTCTCAGTACTGTTTTCTGAGGGAGGAATCCTGTGGCTGTCGAGCGTCTTCTGCCCACCCAAGAGGCCTACGACCTGATCGAGCTGACCCGCGATGTCGCCGACAAGGTCCTGGCCCCGCGCGTCGACGAGCACGAGCGCGCCGAGACGTTCCCGGAGGGTGTGTTCCCGGCGCTCGGTGCGGCCGGCCTGCTGAGCCTGCCGTACCCCGAGGAGTTCGGCGGCGGTGACCAGCCCTACGAGGTCTACCTCCAGGTCCTCGAAGAACTCGGAGCCCGGTGGGCTGCGGTCGCGGTCGCGGTGAGTGTGCACGGCCTCTCCTGTTTCGCCCTGGCCACCCACGGCACCGACGAACAGAAGAACGCGTGGCTTCCGGACATGCTCGGCGGCAACACCATCGGCGCGTACAGCCTGTCCGAGCCGCAGGCCGGATCGGATGCCGCCGCCCTCGCGTGCCGGGCGACCGCGGTCGACGGTGGATACCGCATCACCGGATCGAAGGCGTGGATCACCAACGGTGGCAAGGCCGATTTCTACACTCTGTTCGCGCGTACCGCGGACACCGGTTCGAAGGGCATCTCGTGCTTCCTCGTGCCCGACGGAACCGAGGGCCTGAGCTTCGGCAAACCCGAGGAGAAGATGGGCCTGCACGCGATTCCCACCACCGCAGCACATTACGACGACGCATTCGTTCCGGCCGACCGCCGCATCGGCGGCGAAGGCCAAGGGTTGCCCATCGCGTTCAGCGCGCTGGATTCGGGCCGCCTCGGCATCGCCGCCGTGGCCACCGGTATCGCACAGGCAGCGCTCGACGAGGCCACCGCCTACGCCAAGGAACGCAAGGCGTTCGGCAAGCGCATCATCGACCACCAGGGTCTCGGATTCGTCCTCGCCGACATGGCTGCGGCAGTAGACTCCGCCCGCGCCACCTACCTCGACGCCGCGCGCCGCAAGGACGCGGGTCTCCCCTACTCGCGCCAGGCCTCGGTTGCGAAACTCGTCGCGACGGACGCCGCCATGAAGGTCACCACCGATGCCGTGCAGGTACTCGGCGGCTACGGCTACACGCGCGATTTCCCCGTCGAACGGTTCATGCGCGACGCCAAGATCACGCAGATCTTCGAGGGCACCAATCAGATTCAGCGTCTGGTGATCGCACGGTCCCTCGCCGGCTGAGCCGACCGGCAGTCCCCGACACCGGGCGAGTCTCCGTCTAGTCCTAGTCGTGCGCCGATCAGCGCACGGAGCGCGGCGATCTCCGCGTCGAGTGCGGCTCGCCCGGCCGGGGTGATCGTGACCCAGGTACGTGTGCGTCCTCTGCCTTCTTCGCGGACGCTCTCGAGCAGTCCCGCGTCGACGAGCACTTCGAGATGACGGTTCAGGTTTCCGCCCGTCAGCCGCAGCGTTTCCCGGAGCACTGCAGCACGAAGACAGCCGGACTCCCGCTGCGCCGGCCGGCGCGCCACGACATGGGACGGGACGAGACCGTCAGCAGCAACCCGGCACGATGGGCCCGCGGACTTCGCGGGTCGCGACGTTGCGTGCGGCGAGTTCGTCGTCCGCCGGATAATCGACGCGCACGAGCGAGAGTCCGTGCGCGGGCGCGACGGCCACCGATGCGGCGCGCTCGCGCTCCTGCAGCAACGCGGTCATCCATTCGACGCTGCGCCGGCCCTCACCGACGGCGAGGGCAGCACCGACGAGGCTTCGCACCATCGACCAGCAGAACGCGTCGGCGCTGACATAGGCGGTGAGAATGTCACCGTCCCGCGACCAGTCGTAGCGCTGGAGTTCACGGACCGTCGTGGCACCGTCGCGGCGTTTGCAGAACGCGGCGAAATCGTGCAATCCGAGAAGCGATCGGGATGCGCGCTGCATCGCCTCGAGGTCGACGGTCTTCGGCCACGCCACGGTGTCGCGCGCACGCAACGGCTCCGCACCGTACGGCGCCGTCGTCAATCGGTATTCGTAGTGGCGGCGGATCGCGGAGAACCGCGCATCGAAATGCTCCGGCGCCACGGAGATTCCGGTCACCCGGATATCGCGCGGAAGGAACCGTGCCAGTCGCCGGATCCAGCGCGACGGGTCATCGGGCAGTGCCGCCGTGGGCACGTCGACGTGCGCGACCTGACCGGAGGCGTGCACCCCGGCGTCGGTCCGGCCCGCGACGGTGAGCAGCACAGGGGTACGCACGATCGCGCCGAGTTTCTCCTCGATCTCGCCGCACACGGTGCGGCGGCCGGGCTGTCGTGCCCATCCGGAGAAGTCGGTGCCGTCGTACGCGATGTCGAGCCGGAGCCGGGTGAGCTCGGGCCCGTCCGCAACAGCGGGGTCGTGGGAAGCGACGAGCCCGCCGCCCTCGGAAGGGTCGGCGGGCTCGTGTGCTTCAGCAGATGCCGAAACCAAGGGAACTAGTCCTTCTTGGCCTCGTCGGCATCGGCGGCCGTAGCGGTGTCGTCCTCGATCGACTCGATGACGGCATCCGCGTTCTCGACCTGGGCATCGGTGGCGTCGGCCTCGACGGCCTCCACCACGTTGTCCTCGGCAGCCGGAGCAGACTGCGACGCGGCGACGCGGCGAGCGCGATCCGCCTCGTTGCTGACCGTCTTCTCACGGACGAGCTCGATGACCGCCATGGGGGCGTTGTCGCCCTTGCGCGGCATCGTCTTGATGATGCGGGTGTAGCCACCGTTGCGATCCTCGAAGGAAGGACCGATCTCCGCGAACAGCGTGTGGACGACGTCCTTGTTGCGGAGGACCTTCAGCACCTCACGACGCGAAGCCAACGTGTTGGCCTTTGCGTGCGTGACGAGCTTCTCGGCGTACGGGCGCAGGGCCTTGGCCTTGGACTCGGTGGTGGTGATGCGGCCGTGCTCGAAGAGCGCGGTGGCCAGGTTGGCGAAGATCGCCTTCTGGTGCGAGGCCGACCCGCCGAAGCGGGCGCCCTTCTTGGGCTTGGGCATGATTTTCTCCTAGTAACGGACCGTGAGCTGCTACAGCTGCTCGGTCTCGGCGTAGTCCTCGTTGCCGTCGGGCTCACTGAAGGAGCCGGGCTCGGTGTCGCTCCAGGTACCGGTCGCGGCGTCGTAGCCGGCGACGGTGCTGGGGTCGAACGAAGCGGGGCTGTCCTTGAGCGACAGGCCGAGCGAGTGCAGCTTGACCTTGACCTCATCGATGGACTTCTGACCGAAGTTGCGGATGTCGAGCAGATCGGACTCCGTGCGTGCCACGAGCTCACCGACGGTGTGAACGCCTTCGCGCTTGAGGCAGTTGTAGGACCGGACCGTGAGGTCGAGGTCCTCGATCGGAAGTCCGAAGGAGGCGATGTGGTCGGCCTCGGCGGGCGAGGGACCGATCTCGATACCTTCTGCTTCGACATTCAGCTCACGAGCCAGACCGAAGAGCTCCACGAGGGTCTTGCCCGCCGAAGCGAGCGCGTCCCGCGCCGTGATGGAGTTCTTGGTCTCCACGTCGAGAATCAGCCGATCGAAGTCGGTGCGCTGCTCGACGCGGGTCGCTTCCACCTTGTACGTCACCTTGAGCACCGGCGAGTAGATCGAGTCGACCGGGATACGGCCGATCTCGGCGCCGGACGCCTTGTTCTGGACGGCGGGGACGTAGCCGCGACCGCGCTCGACGACGAGCTCGATCTCCAGCTTTCCCTTGTCGTTCAGGGTGGCGATGTGCAGGTCCGGGTTATGGATGGTGACACCGGCCGGGGGGACGATGTCGCCGGCCGTAACGGTGCCGGGACCCTGCTTGCGGACGTACATGGTGACCGGCTCGTCCTCTTCCGAGCCGACCACGAGGCCCTTGAGGTTCAGGATGATGTCGGTGACATCCTCCTTCACTCCCGGAACCGTGGTGAACTCGTGGAGCACGCCGTCGATGCGAATGCTGGTGACGGCTGCGCCCGGGATCGAGGAGAGCAGGGTGCGACGAAGCGAGTTGCCGAGTGTGTACCCGAAGCCAGGCTCGAGGGGTTCGATGACGAACTTCGAACGGTTGTCAGCGATGACCTCTTCGGTCAGGGTGGGTCGCTGCGAAATGAGCATCTGTTGCCTCCTTGTGGGCGTCCGCTATTTGACGCCCTGGTGGATGGGTGTGTGTTTCTCCGGCCCGAAGGACCGGAGAAACACACGGCACGAAGTGCCTTACTTCGAGTAGTACTCGACGATGAGCTGTTCCTGCAGCGGGACGTCGATCTGTGCGCGCTCGGGCAGCTGGTGAACCAGCACCCGCAGACGCGAACCGACGACCTGCAGCCAACCCGGGATCGGGCGATCGCCCTGGGTCTCACGGGCCACCTGGAAGGGCAGCGTGCTCAGCGACTTCTCGCGGACATCGATGATGTCGTACTGCGAGACGCGGTAGCTGGGAACGTCGACCTTCTTGCCGTTGACCAGGAAGTGGCCGTGGCTGACGAGCTGACGAGCCTGACGACGCGTGCGGGCGAGGCCGGCACGGTAGACGACATTGTCCAGACGCGACTCGAGGATGGTCAGCAGCACCTCACCGGTCTTACCGGGACGGCTGGCGGCTTCCTCGTAGTAACGACGGAACTGCTTCTCCATGATTCCGTAGGAGAAGCGAGCCTTCTGCTTCTCCTGCAGCTGGAGCAGGTACTCGCTCTCCTTGATCCGCGCGCGGCCGTGCTGGCCGGGCGGGTAGGGGCGGCGCTCGAAGGCCTGATCGCCTCCGACCAGGTCGACGCGGAGACGACGCGACTTACGTGTAACGGGACCGGTATAACGTGCCATGACTTAGAACCTTTTCCTTTCCCGTATTAGACGCGACGCCGCTTGGGCGGACGGCAACCATTGTGCGGCTGGGGCGTGACGTCGGAGATGGTGCCGACCTCGAGGCCTGCGGCCTGGAGGGAGCGGATCGCGGTTTCGCGGCCCGAACCGGGGCCCTTCACGAAAACGTCGACCTTCTTGACACCGTGCTCCTGCGCCTTGCGGGCAGCGCTCTCGGCGGCGAGCTGGGCGGCGAACGGGGTCGACTTGCGCGAACCCTTGAAGCCGACGTGGCCCGACGACGCCCAGGAGATCACGTTGCCCTGGGGATCGGTGATGGACACGATGGTGTTGTTGAAGGTGCTCTTGATGTGAGCGGCGCCGTGCGGAACATTCTTCTTGTCCCTGCGCCGTGCCTTCTGGGTCTTCTTCGGACCGGCGGTGCGTGACTTGGGAGGCATTACTTCTTCTTTCCTGCGACGGTGCGCTTCGGACCCTTGCGGGTACGGGCGTTGGTCTTGGTGCGCTGTCCACGCACGGGCAGACCACGACGATGCCGCAGGCCCTGGTAGCAGCCGATCTCGATCTTGCGGCGGATATCCGCCTGGACCTCGCGGCGGAGGTCACCCTCGACCTTGTAGCTTTCCTCGATGTGCTCGCGGAGCTTGGCGAGATCCTCGTCGGACAGATCCTTGCTGCGCAGATCCGGGTTCACGCCGGTTGCCGCAAGGATTTCCTGGGAGCGCGTACGGCCGATGCCGTAGATGTATGTGAGTGCGATCTCCATCCGCTTTTCACGGGGTAGATCGACACCTGCGAGACGTGCCATGTGGCATTCCTATTCGGTGTGCGGAGGTCTGCTCCCAGCCCGTCCCCTGCGTCGAAAAACTGTGTAAGTCGATAAACACAGTGGGGCCCCGGCCTCCGAACCGGGGGTTGATCGCACAGCTCCTCGACTGATCGAGGATCGTAACCGTGCGACTGGTGCTGGAAGGTCTTCTTTGCTTGTTGCCAAGCAGATCTTCGAGACGAAGGTCCGATCTAGCCCTGACGCTGCTTGTGACGCAGGTTCTCGCAGATCACCATGACCCGTCCGTTACGACGGATCACCTTGCACTTCTCGCAGATCTTCTTGACGCTAGGCTGAACCTTCACGTGCGTCCGATCTCCTGTATGTGCGCCCCCGGACACGGCTGACCGCGACCGAAGACAGGGTTCCCCCCGACCGTATAGCCGGGGAAGCTTCTACTTGTACCGGTAGACGATGCGTCCACGCGTCAAGTCGTAGGGCGAAAGCTCCACGACCACGCGGTCCTCGGGAAGGATACGAATGTAGTGCTGGCGCATCTTGCCGCTGATATGGGCCAGAACTTTATGACCGTTCTCCAGCTCGATGCGGAACATCGCATTGGGCAGTGGTTCGACAACCCGGCCCTCGACCTCGATTGCCCCGTCTTTCTTAGCCATATCCTCCGCGATCCGTCGTTCGATGTGTGGTTGCATCGGCATCCGATACCGTGACGCTCGGCCTCCGGAAGTCGCGCGAATCGAGATTCGACACGTACCGACCCGGAGCGCAGCGCGCACCACCGGTCAATGCTACGGGAGTTTTCCCACCAGGCCAAATGGAGACGGACGAGGAGGACACGAGTTGCGGGCGCTGATTCAGCGGGTGACGACCGCGTCGGTTGCGGTGGAGGGCGACGAGGTTGCCCGGATCACTCCCCCACCCGGCGGGCACGGTCTGCTCGTGCTCGTGGGGGTGACCCACGACGACGACGCGGCGACAGCGGCGACACTCGCCCGCAAGGTGTGGACGATGCGCATCCTCGACGACGAGAGATCTGCGTCCGATGTGGGTGCTCCGGTGCTGGTCGTCAGCCAGTTCACGCTGATGGCCGACACCCGGAAGAGCCGGCGGCCGTCCTGGTCGGCGGCGGCGCCGCGCAGTGTGGCGGAACCTCTCGTCGAGGAGTTCACGTCCGCGTTGCGTGCGCTCGGCGCACACGTCGAAACGGGAGTGTTCGGCGCACACATGGAGGTGAGCCTCGTCAACGACGGGCCGGTGACCCTGATCGTCGAGGTGTGACGAACGCCGCTACTCGGGGCGCAGCGTGAGGATGCGCGGGCCCGACTCGGTGACCGCGACGGTGTGCTCCCAATGCGCGGCGCGGCTGCCGTCCGACGTGACCACGGTCCAGTCGTCCTCGAGCACCTCGGTCTCGTACGTGCCGAGAGTGAGCATGGGCTCGATCGCGAGCACCGATCCGACCACCAGCTGCGGTCCCTTGCCGGGCGCACCTTCGTTCGCCAGGAAGGGCTCCATGTGCATTTCGCGGCCGATGCCGTGGCCGCCGTAGCCGTCCACGATCCCGAAGGAACGGCCGAACAGCTTCTCGGCGGCGTGCGTGCCGTTCTCGATCGCGTGCGAGACGTCGGTGAGACGGTTGCCCGGAAGCATCGCCGCAATGCCGGCCTCCATCGACAGCCGCGTCGCCTCGCTCAGATCGGCGTCGTCCTGTGCGAGTTCACCGACCCCGAATGTCCATGCCGAGTCGCCGTGCCAGCCGTCGAGGATCGCGCCGCAGTCGATGGAGACCAGATCGCCTTCGGCGAGGATGTCGTCCGCCGACGGGATGCCGTGGACCACGCGGTCGTTGACCGACGAGCAGATCGAACCGGTGAAACCGTGGTATCCCAGGAAGGACGGAACGGCGCCCGCATCGCGGATCACCGCTTCCGCCACCCGGTCGAGTTCCAGGGTGCTCACGCCCGGCTTCGCCGCATCCCTCACCGCAACGAGTGCGGCACCGACGATCGCGCCGGCGGCCGCCATCGCGTCGAGTTCACCGGCCGTACGGAACGGAACCACCTTGCGCTTGCGCCCGAAACCCATGTCGAAACTTCCTACGTGTTACTTGCCGAGCGCTGCGAGCGCCCGGGCGTTGATCTCCTCGACCTCACCGATGGCGTCGACCGTGATGATCGCGTCGCGGTAGTAGTCGAGCAGCGGAGCTGTCTCCTCGCGGTAGACCCGGAGGCGATTACGGATGACGTCCTCGGTGTCGTCGGCGGGGCCGCGCGCGTGCTGGCGCCCGACGACGACGTCCTCGTCGATGACGAAGGACAGCACGCCGTCGAGGGCCACGCCGAGGTCCTGCAGGATGTTCTCGAGTTCCTTGGCCTGCTCGACGCTGCGCGGGAACCCGTCGAGAAGGAAACCGTGTGCCGCGTCGGGCTCGCCGAGACGGTCACGCACCATGTTGTTCGTGATCTCCGCGGGTACGAGGTCTCCCGCGTCGATGTACTTCTTGGCCTCGACGCCGAGCGGCGTTCCCTGCCCGATGTTGGCGCGGAACAGATCGCCGGTCGAGATCGCGGGGACACCGAGCTTGTCGGACAGGATCGCGGCCTGCGTGCCCTTTCCGGCACCGGGAGGACCGAGGAGTACAAGTCTCACTTGAGGAACCCTTCGTAGTTACGCTGCATCAATTGACTTTCGATCTGCTTGACGGTGTCCAGCGCGACACTGACAAGAATGAGCACCGCGGCGCCACCGAAAATGCTCGAGGCGGTCTGGCCCCCGGACAAGAAGAAGTTCGGCAGGGTTGCGATGAGACCGAGGTAGATCGAGCCCGGGACCGTGATGCGGTTGAGCACGAAGCTGAGGTACTCGGCGGTGGGCCGGCCCGGACGGATGCCCGGAATGAAGCCGCCGTACTTCTTCATCTCGTCGGCGCGTTCCTCCGGGTTGAAGGTGATCGCGACGTAGAAGAACACGAAGAAGACGATCAACGCGAAGTAGATCGAGATGTAGACGGGGTTGCTCGGATCGATCAGGTACGTGTTGACGATGCGCTGCCACCAGTTCGGCTCGACCGCCGATGTCGCGCCGGTGAGCTGCCCGATGAGGTTCGGCAGGTACAGCAGCGACGACGCGAAGATGACCGGGATGATGCCGGCCTGGTTGACCTTGAGCGGCAGGTACGTCGACGAACCGCCGTACATGCGCCGGCCCACCATGCGCTTGGCGTACTGGACCGGGATACGGCGCTGGCCCTGCTCGACGAACACGACGCCGGTGATGATGACCAGGGCCACCACGCAGACGATCGCGAAGACGAGGCCGCCGCGCGACTCGAGGATGGTGCGACCCTCGGTCGGGAGCGCCGCAGCGATACCCGAGAAGATCAGCAGCGACATACCGTTGCCGACACCGCGCTCGGTGATGAGTTCGCCGAACCACATGACGACGGCGGCACCGGCGGTCATGACCAGGACGATGATGACCATCGCGAAGATGCTGTCATCGGCGAGGATCGGCTCGGAACAGCCCTGAAGCAGCTGCCCACGGGCGGCGAGGGCCACGATGCCGGTGGCTTGGAGAACAGCGAGTGCGACGGCCAGATAACGCGTGTACTGCGTCATCTTGGCCTGGCCGGACTGGCCTTCCTTGCGCAACTCCTCGAAGCGAGGGATGACGACGGTGAGCAACTGGACGATGATGCTCGCGGTAATGAACGGCATGATGCCGATCGCGAACACCGACAGCTGCAGCAGCGCACCACCGGAGAAGAGATTGATCAACGAGTAGATGCCGGCTTGATCACCACCGGCAAGCTGATCGACACAGGCCTGGACGTTGCCGTAGTCGACGCCCGGGGACGGCACGGTCGCACCGAGGCGATACAGGGCCACGAGACCGAGGGCGATGAGAATCTTCCGCCTCAGGTCCGGTGTCCTGAGGGCCGAAACGAAGGCGGAAAGCAAAGATCCTCCTGGCAGGCCGATCGGGGACGGCGGGTCGACTTCGGACCCGTCGGAAAAGTAGACAACTCTAAAACTCTAACAGTGTGCCCTCAGCGGGCGAGTACGCCGGTAGCGTACTTCAACTCGGTGAAAGCACGAACGGCCGCGATGCAGGGTTCTGCAACGCGGCCGTTCGCGAGCCTTGGCTCACATGATCGAACAGGTCAGACCAGTTCGGTCGTGGTGCCGCCGGCAGCGGCGATCTTTTCCTTGGCGGAGCCCGAGAACTTGTTGGCGGTGACCTGCACGGCCACCGACAGCTCGCCCTCGCCGAGCACCTTCACGAGCTGGTTCTTGCGGACCAGTCCGTTCGAGACGAGCTCGTCGATGCCGATCTGGCCACCCTCGGGGAACACCCGTGCGATGTCGCCGACATTGACGATCTGGTACTCGGTGCGGAATGCGTTCTTGAAGCCCTTGAGCTTCGGGAGACGCATGTGAATCGGCATCTGGCCACCTTCGAAGGCTGCCGACACGTTCTTACGTGCCTTCGTACCCTTCGTACCGCGACCAGCGGTCTTGCCCTTGGAACCCTCGCCACGTCCGACGCGGGTCTTTTCGGTCTTCGCGCCCGGAGCCGGGCGCAGGTGATGCAGCTTGATGGTCATTTTCAGACCTCCTCAACGGTCACGAGGTGACGCACCACGTTGATCAAGCCACGGTTCTGCGCATTGTCCTCGCGGACGACGGACTGACGGATCTTCCGCAGACCGAGGGTGCGCAGGCTGTCCCGCTGATTCGACTTGGCGCCGATGGTGCTCTTGATCTGGGTGATCTTCAGCTCTGCCATTACTTCACGCTCCCAGCAGCCTGTGCACGGGCGCGAAGCATGCCGGCGGGGGCAACTTCCTCGAGGGAGAGACCACGGCGAGCCGCAACCTCTTCCGGACGCTGCAGGCTCTTGAGAGCCGCAACCGTCGCGTGCACCACATTGATGGCGTTGTCGGAGCCCAGGGACTTCGACAGGATGTCGGAGATGCCCGCGCACTCCAGCACGGCACGCACCGCGCCACCGGCGATAACACCGGTACCCGGCGAAGCCGGACGCAGCATGACGATGCCTGCTGCGGCCTCACCCTGAACCGGGTGAGTGATGGTGGTGGCGATCATCGGCACGCGGAAGAAGCCCTTGCGAGCCTCTTCGACGCCCTTCTGGATGGCCGCGGGAACTTCCTTGGCCTTGCCGTAGCCGACGCCGACCAAGCCGTTACCGTCGCCCACGATCACCAGAGCGGTGAAGCTGAAGCGACGGCCGCCCTTGACGACCTTCGACACACGGTTGATCGAGACGACACGCTCGATGTAGTTCGACTTCTCGGCAGCGTTGCCGCCACGCGAGTCGCGGTCACGGCGGTCACGACCGCCGCGGTTGTCACCGCTGCTGCTGCTGTTGGGGTTCTGGCCGGCAGGGCCGCTGCCGCCGTCACGCCGCTGACGTCCCGGCATCAGGCGTTCCTTCCGTTCGAAAAAGTCATCATCAGAACTTCAACCCGCTTTCGCGAGCCGCGTCCGCGAGGGCCGCGATGCGGCCGCTGTAGGTGTGGCCACCGCGGTCGAAGACCACGGCCTCCACGCCGGCAGCCTTGGCGCGCTCGGCGATCAGCTGACCGACCTTCGCGCCACGAGCCTTCTTGTCGCCCTCGACAGCACGCACATCGGGTTCGATGGTCGAAGCTGCGGCGAGGGTCGTACCCGTCAGGTCGTCGATCAACTGCACATGCATGTGACGCGACGACCGGTTCACGACGAGACGCGGACGCTCGGTGGTGCCGGAGATCTTCTTGCGGAGGCGGAAGTGACGACGCGTCTTCGAGAGGCGACGCGTGGTGGACACGTCCTTGCCGCGCGGAATGCGCTTTGCCTTCTGGTTCTCGGTCTGGCTCATGATCACTTACCCGTCTTTCCGACCTTGCGACGGACCTGTTCACCCTCGTAGCGGATGCCCTTGCCCTTGTACGGGTCGGACTTGCGCAGCCGGCGGATGTTGGCAGCGATCTGGCCGACCTTCTGCTTGTCGATCCCCGTGATCGAGAACTTCGTCGGGGTCTCGACGGCAAACGTGATGCCCTCGGGCGCTTCGATCAGCACCGGGTGGCTGTAGCCCAGGGAGAACTCGAGGTCCTTACCCTTGAGGGCCACGCGGTAGCCGACACCGAAGATTTCCATCTTCGTGGTGTAGCCCTCGGTCACGCCGACGATGAGGTTCTGCACCAGGGTCCGGGACAGACCGTGCAGCGCACGGCTGCGACGCTCGTCGTTCGGACGCGTGACGTTGATTGCTCCGTCATCACCCTTGGTGACGACGATGGGCTCGGCGACCGTCAGCGAGAGGTTGCCCTTGGGGCCCTTCACTGCGACGGCCTGGCCATCGATGTTCACCTCGACACCCGAGGGGACGACTACGGGGAGTTTTCCGATTCGCGACATTGTGGTGGCCTCCCTTACCAGACGTAGGCGAGGACTTCCCCGCCCACCTTCTGCTTGGCCGCCTGGCGATCGGTGAGCAGGCCGGAAGACGTGGAGATAATCGCCACGCCGAGGCCGCCCAGGACCTTGGGCAGGTTGGTGGATTTCGCGTACACGCGCAGGCCGGGCTTCGACACGCGGCGCACGCCTGCAAGGCTGCGCTCACGGGAAGGGCCGTACTTGAGGTCGACGATGAGGGTCGTGCCCACCTCGGCGTCCTCGGTGCGGTAGTCGGAGATGTAGCCCTCGCGCTTGAGGATCTCGGCGATGTTCACCTTGATCTTCGAGGACGGGAGCTTGACCTCGTCGTGGTACGCCGTATTGGCGTTACGCAGACGTGTCAAGAAGTCTGCGATGGGGTCGGTCATGGTCATGGCTGACCTGTACACCTTTCTCGGTGCGGTTCCCATACAACACCGGGATATATCCCGGCCGTGGGCCTACATCGAACTCGGTTTCGATGCGGGTCCGCGGCAGATGCCGCAGACCCATGACAGCGTGGCGGTGGGCGGAGGCCGTCGGCGCTCCGCCCACCGTTCACGTCACCAGGAGCTCTTGTGAACTCCCGGAAGCTCACCGCGGTGTGCCATCTCGCGAAGGCAGATGCGGCAGAGTCCGAACTTGCGGAAGACCGAATGCGGGCGTCCGCAGCGCTGGCAGCGGGTGTAGGCGCGCACCGCGAACTTCGGCTTCTTGTTGGCCTTGTTGACCAGTGCCTTCTTAGCCATGGGCTCAGTTCTCCTTGAACGGGAAGCCGAGGTGCTTGAGCAGGGCACGGCCTTCTTCGTTGTTGGTGGCGGTCGTGACGACGGTGATGTCCATGCCGCGCGGGCGGTCGATCTTGTCCACGTCGATCTCGTGGAACATCGACTGCTCGTTCAGGCCGAACGTGTAGTTGCCGTTTCCGTCGAACTGGTTGCCGTTGAGGCCGCGGAAGTCCCGGATACGGGGCAGCGCGATGGACACGAGACGGTCCAGGAACTCCCACATGCGGTCGCCACGAAGCGTGACGCGGGCACCGATCGGCATGCCTTCGCGCAGCTTGAACTGTGCGATGGACTTACGTGCCTTGCGGATCTCGGGCTTCTGGCCGGTGATCAGGGCGAGGTCGTTGACCGCGCCGTTGATCAGCTTCGCGTCGCGGGCGGCGTCGCCGACACCCATGTTGACGACGACCTTCACGACGCCGGGGATCTGCATGACGTTCGCGTAGCCGTATTCCGACTGCAGCGCGTCGCGGATCTCCTCGCGGTACCGCACCTTCAGGCGCGGCATGGTCTTGGTCTCAGTGGTGGTCATGTCAGATGTCCTTCCCGTTCTTCCGGGAAATCCGAACGCGCTTGCCGGTCTCCTCGTCGACGCGGTAGCCCACGCGCGTGGCGTTGCCGTCCGAGTCGATGACCGCAACGTTGGAAACGTGGATCGGGGCCTCTTGCGTGACGATGCCGCCGGTGGAGGCACCACGCTCGTTGGCCGAGACTGCGGTGTGCTTCTTGATGCGGTTCACGCCCTCGACGAGGACACGGTTCTGCTTCGGGTAGGCCTCGATGACCTTGCCCTTGGCGCCCTTGTCCTTACCCGAGATGACGAGAACGGTGTCGCCCTTGTGCACCTTCATCACAGCACCTCCGGAGCAAGCGAGACGATCTTCATGAAGCGCTTGTCGCGAAGCTCGCGACCGACGGGTCCGAAGATGCGGGTTCCGCGAGGATCGTTGTCGCCCTTGATGAGGACGGCAGCGTTCTCGTCGAACTTGATGTACGAGCCGTCCGGCCGGCGGCGCTCCTTGGTGGTGCGCACGATAACGGCCTTGACGACCTCACCACGCTTGACGTTGCCGCCGGGGATCGCCTCCTTGACGGTGCCGACGATGATGTCACCGATACCGGCGTAGCGACGGGACGAGCCACCGAGAACGCGGATGCAGAGAATCTCCTTGGCACCCGTGTTGTCGGCGACGCGCAGTCGCGACTCCTGCTGGATCACTTACTTCTCCTTGACCTGGATTGGTATGTACGTCAGATTTCCGACCTGGACGTACGCGGTCGTCGTTTGCTCGCGGCGCACATGCGCTGGGCGCACGGGTCCCGTGAGCAACCCGTCCAGAGTAGGCCATATACCGTACCCAGGGCAAATTAGCGAACCGTGTGCTCGGTCCCATGCCCCGGGTCCGGCTGTGCCGGCCCGTTCCGTACGTCACTACGGCGAAGAACAGCACCCCCACCACCCGAGTGATCGGGTGCCGGGGGTGCTGTCGAGGTACTTCACCGACGATGCCGGAAGCCTACTTGGCCTTCTCGAGCACCTCGACCAGACGCCACCGCTTCGACGCGGACAGCGGACGGGTCTCCATCAGCTGCACGCGGTCGCCGACGCCGGCGAGGCTGTTCTCGTCGTGTGCCTTCACCCGGGTGGTACGGCGGATGATCTTGCCGTACAGCGGGTGCTTCACACGATCCTCGAGCTCGACAACGATGGTCTTTTCCATCTTGTCCGAGACGACATAGCCGATGCGAACCTTGCGGCTCGCGCGCTCTTCGTTTGTGCTCACTGTCTTTTCCTCACTCATGCCACATCACCCGTGTTCGGGCCGGTGGCCAGTCCGAGCTCACGCTCGCGCAGCACCGTGTAGATACGTGCGATCTCGTTGCGAACGACACGCAGCCGACGGTTGTTGTCCAACTGTCCGGTGGCCATCTGGAAGCGCAGGTTGAACAGCTCTTCCTTGAACTCACGGACCTTGTCGGCCAGCTCTGCGTCGCTCAGCTCGCGGAGTTCCGCGGCGGGGGTACCGGTAGCCATCAGAACTGCTCCTCCCTCGTCACGATGCGGCACTTGCAGGGGAGCTTGTGCATCGCGCGACGCAGGGCCTCGCGAGCAATCTCCTCGTTCGGGTAGCTCATCTCGAACAGCACCCGACCGGGCTTGACGTTCGCGACCCACCACTCGGGGGAACCCTTACCGGAACCCATGCGGGTTTCGGCCGGCTTCTTCGTGAGGGGGCGATCCGGGAAGATGTTGATCCAGATCTTGCCGCCACGCTTGATGTGCCGGGTCATGGCGATACGAGCGGACTCGATCTGCCGGTTGGTGATGTAGGCCGGCTCGAGAGCCTGGATGCCCCACTCACCGAAGGTCACCTGGGTTCCGCCCTTGGCGGCACCCGTACGGCTCGGATGGTGCTGCTTGCGGTGTTTGACCCGCCGTGGGATCAACATGCGTCAGCCCTCCTTGTTCTCAGTCGAAGCGGGGGCGTCGGCCGAGGCTGCGCGGCCGGCGTCGGTGCTCGTCGCCGTGGTGCCCGACGCGCCGGAACGACGCGGGCGGCTGGGACGCTCACGACGCGGACGGTCGGCGGGAGCAGCTGCAGCAGCAGCGAGCTCACGACGGCCACCAACGATGTCGCCCTTGTAGATCCAGACCTTCACGCCGATACGACCGAAGGTGGTCTTGGCCTCGTACAGGCCGTAGTCGATGTCCGCACGCAGCGTGTGCAGCGGAACCCGACCCTCACGGTAGAACTCCGAGCGCGACATCTCGGCGCCACCGAGGCGGCCCGAGCACTGCACGCGGATGCCCTTGACGTTGGGCTGACGCATGGCCGACTGAATGGCCTTGCGCATCGCCCGACGGAAGGCAACACGGTTCGAGAGCTGCTCGGCGACGCCCTGCGCCACCAGCTGAGCCTCGGACTCCGAGTTCTTGACCTCGAGGATGTTCAGCTGGACCTGCTTACCGGTCAGCTTCTCGAGCTCGGCGCGAATGCGATCGGCCTCGGCGCCGCGGCGACCGATGACGATGCCCGGGCGTGCGGTGTGGATGTCCACACGCACACGGTCACGGGTGCGCTCGATTTCGACCTTCGCGATGCCTGCACGCTCGAGGCCGGAGGCCAGGAACTTACGGATCGCGACGTCTTCCTTGACGTATTCCGCGTACTGCTTGTCTGCGTACCAACGCGACTTCCAGTCGGTGGTGATGCCCAGACGGAAGCCGTGCGGGTTGATCTTCTGGCCCACTACTGAGCTCCCTTCCGGCGGTTGCGAGTCGAACCCGACCGAGATGCGACGCTTTCCACGATCACGGTGATGTGGCTCGACCGCTTGCGGATTCGGAACGCACGGCCCTGGGCACGCGGCTGGAACCGCTTCAGGGTCGCACCCTCGTCCACATACGCCGTCGCGACGACGAGCGTGCTGGGGTCGAGGTTGTAATTGTTCTGCGCGTTCGCAGCGGCAGAGGCGATCACCTTGGCGACCGGCTCGGCCGCGGCCTGCGGCGCGAACTTGAGGATTGCGAGGGCTTCCTCGACGGACTTACCGCGAACGATGTCGACGACGCGGCGCGCCTTCATCGGGGTTACGCGCACGTGGCGCGCAACAGCCCGAGCGCTGTTGGTTGTGGTTTCAGTGCTCATCGACGCTTGCTCTTCCGGTCGTCCTTGATGTGGCCCTTGAACGTACGGGTCGGTGCGAATTCACCGAGCTTGTGGCCGACCATCGAATCCGAGATGAACACCGGCACGTGCTTGCGTCCGTCATGGACGGCAAACGTGTGACCGATGAAGTCCGGCAGAATCGTGGAACGGCGCGACCAGGTCTTGATGACCTGCTTGGTGCCCTTCTCGTTCTGGACGTCGACCTTCGCCAGGAGGTGGTCGTCGACGAACGGGCCCTTCTTGAGGCTGCGTGGCATTCTCTAACTCCCTCCTTGACTAGCGCTTTTTACCGGTACGGCGGCGACGGACGATGAGCTTGTCGGACGCCTTGTTCTTGCGGGTACGGCCTTCCGGCTTACCCCAGGGGCTGACCGGGTGGCGACCACCCGAGGTCTTGCCCTCGCCACCACCGTGCGGGTGGTCGACCGGGTTCATCACGACACCACGGACGGTCGGGCGCTTGCCCTTCCACCGCATACGGCCGGCCTTGCCCCAGTTGATGTTCGACTGCTCGGCGTTGCCGACCTCGCCGACGGTGGCGCGGCAGCGCACGTCGACGCGACGGATTTCACCGGACGGCATACGCAGCGTGGCGTAGGTGCCTTCCTTACCGAGGAGCTGGATGCTCGCGCCGGCGGAACGTGCCATCTTGGCGCCGCCACCCGGACGCAGCTCGACTGCGTGGATGGTGGTACCGGTCGGGATGTTGCGCAGCGGCAGGTTGTTACCCGGCTTGATGTCGGCCGTGGGGCCGGACTCGACCGGAGCACCCTGCATCAGGCCCTTGGGGGCGATGATGTAGCGCTTCTCGCCGTCCACGTAGTGGAGCAGCGCGATGCGAGCGGTGCGGTTGGGGTCGTACTCGATGTGAGCGACCTTCGCCGGGATTCCGTCCTTGTCGTTGCGACGGAAATCGATCAGGCGGTAGGCGCGCTTGTGGCCGCCACCCTTGTGCCGGGTGGTGATGCGACCGTGCGCATTACGTCCACCACGACCGTGAAGCGGGCGAACCAGCGACTTTTCGGGCGTCGACCGAGTGATCTCGGCGAAGTCCGACACGCTGGCGCCACGACGGCCCGGCGTAGTCGGCTTGTACTTACGGATTGCCATGAGTCTTCTCGTCCTCTATCTCTCGAGAGTTCCGATCGCTACGCGACCGGGCCTCCGAAGATCTCGATGGGCTTGCTGTCGGCGGCCAGGGTCACGAGCGCGCGCTTGGTGTCCTTGCGCTTGCCGTAACCGGAGCGGGTCCGCTTGCGCTTGCCCTGACGGTTCGCGGTGTTGACGCTGGTCACCTTGACGCCGAAGACCTTCTCGACGGCAATCTTGATCTGCGTCTTGTTCGAGTCCGGGTGAACCAGGAAGGTGTACGTGCCGTCTTCCATCAGTCCATAGGACTTCTCGGAGATGACGGGAGCCAGCAGGATGTCGCGCGGATCGGCGATCGTGCTCACTTGGTCTCCTCCTTGAATTCCTGGCCGGACTCTGCCGGGCCGTGGATGAACGCGTTCAGCGCTTCGACGCTGAACACGACGTCGTCGCTGTAGAGCACGTCGTAGGTGTTCAGCTGATCCGGCGCGAGCGCGTGGACGTTCGGAAGGTTCTGCACCGACTTCCACGCCGCCACGTCTTCACGGCCGACGACGAGCAGGACCTTCTTGCGGTCGCTGATTTCGCCGAGGAACGTGCGAGCACTCTTCGTCGACGGGGTCTGACCCGCGACGAGTTCGGTGATCACGTGGATGCGCTCGTTGCGTGCCCGGTCGGAGAGGGCACCGCGGAGAGCGGCAGCCTTCATCTTCTTGGGGGTGCGCTGCGAGTAGTCGCGCGGCTGCGGGCCGTGGACGACGCCGCCACCGACGAACTGCGGTGCACGGGTCGAACCCTGGCGGGCGCGGCCGGTGCCCTTCTGGCGGTACGGCTTCTTGCCGCCGCCGCGGACCTCGCCACGAGTCTTCGTGGAGTGCGTGCCCTGGCGAGCCGCCGCAAGCTGTGCGACGACGACCTGGTGCAGCAACGCGATGTTCGCGGGAGCGTCGAAGATCTCCGAGGGGAGATCGACGGTGCCGTTGGACTGGCCACCGGGCGCCTTGACGTCCAGTGTCAGCTTGGTTGCGGTCTCGGTGCTCATGCCCGTGCACCACCCTTCACTGCAGTCTTGACGATCACGAGGCCGCCCTTACGGCCGGGGATCGCGCCCTTGATCAGGAGCAGACCGTTCTCGGCATCCACCTTGTGGACCGAGAGGTTCTGCGTCGTGATGCGGTCGGAGCCCATCCGGCCGGACATGCGCGTGCCCTTGAACACGCGGCCCGGGGTGGCGCAGCCACCGATGGAACCCGGACGACGGTGCACAGCCTGCGCACCGTGCGAGGCACCCTGGCCCGCGAAGCCGTGACGCTTCATGGTGCCGGCGAAGCCCTTGCCCTTGGAGGTGCCGGTGACGTCGACGAATGCGCCGTCCTCGAAAACCTCTGCGGTGAGCTCCTGGCCGACCTCGTAGTCCGAGGTGTCCTCGACGCGAAGCTCGACGAGGTGGCGACGCGGGGTCACGCCGGCCTTGTCGAACTGGCCGCGGACGGGCTTGTTGACCTTGCGAGGCGCGATGGCACCGAACGCGAGCTGCACGGCGTTGTAGCCGTCGCGCTCCTCGGTGCGAACCTGCGTGACCACGTTCGGTCCGGCCTTGACGACGGTCACCGGAACGACCCGGTTGTTCTCGTCGAAGACCTGGGTCATGCCGAGCTTGGTGCCCAGGATTCCCTTGATCTGGTTAGTCATGTGTTATCTCCGCTGCGTCTTCCGAAGCTCACTGAATGTTGACATCGACGCTCGCCGGAAGGTCGATGCGCATGAGCGCGTCGACAGTCTTCGGCGTCGGGTCGAGGATGTCGATCAGCCGCTTGTGGGTACGCATCTCGAAGTGCTCGCGCGAGTCCTTGTACTTGTGCGGCGAACGAATGACGCAGTACACGTTCTTTTCTGTAGGCAACGGCACCGGGCCGACCACGCGGGCACCCGTACGGGTGACCGTTTCGACGATCTTGCGCGCAGATGCGTCGATCGCCTCGTGGTCATAGGCCTTGAGCCTGATGCGGATCTTCTGTCCCGCCACGCTTAGTGTCCTTTTCTTGCCGCGTTTCGTAGCACCCGATCAAGCCGGGAACCACCTCGTCTGCACAGTTCCCCAGGGGAACGGCGACAGAGAACAGCACTGGAATACACATTGCGAGCCGGGGTCACCCGATCCGCTGCCGCTGTTCATCTGTCATTGTTCTCCGGTCCACGCGGTCGGGCGTGTCGCCCAGTCGCTCATTCCCCGGTGACGAAGCTCAGGGCTTCGACACCGCAAAGAACGGGACCGAATGCACTCATACGAGCGCACGCTGGTACTGCTTCCGTCTTGCTTTGTGGCCGCAACCAACCCTCGGGCCGATCAGCGACTGTCACGATTTCCCGATCCGAGCCGCGAAACAACCCATGGCCCGGTCAAGGCAACCCGACCAGTATGCAGGAGTCCACGCGAGAGTTCAACTCGGCCCCGTGCGTGGTCCTGCTCACCGCGCTACCCGAGGAGCATTATTCCGCCGGATTCATCGGAGGTGTGCGCACGGGGGCGGCGGCACCGTGGGTGTTGGTGGGGTCCGGTCCGGCGCCCGGAGGTCCCCGCAGCACCTCCGGAGCCCGGCCGGTCGCCGGCGGGAGCACCGGCTGCTCTCGCCAGATCGGCAGTGCCGCTTGCACTTCGAGGCCGATCGCAATCAGCTCGGCGTCCTGCCAGGGGCGTGCGCCGAGCTGAACCCCCACCGGCATCCCGGTGGACCTCGATCGCCCCGCCGGAATTGTCACGACGGGTGCCCCCGCGTAGTTCGCCCACCGCACGTCGCCCACCACGCCCGAAGTCACGCTGACACCGAGGAACTCGTCGCGACGCGCACCGTCGACCGCCGACCCCGCCACCGCAATGGCATCGAGATCCTGATCGGCGAACATCCGGTTGTACTCCGATTGGTAGCGAAGCCGGTCGCGTTCGAACTGGAAGTAGTCACCGACAGGCACCCCCAGCGACGCGACGGCCGCGGACACCAGCACCGCCTTGTCCGGCCGGTACAGCCCGAGCCGATCTGCGAACTGCTGATGGTAGGAGCCCATCTCCACCTGATCGCCCGTCGCGAGCGACGACGGCAGAGGCGGCATGGTCACCGGCACGGTCACGGCGCCGAGCGAACGTACGACGTCGAGGAATCCGTCGACGACCCGCTGCACCGCGGCCACGGGTGCGGGACGGGAATCGACCGGTACCCCGATCCTGATTCCGGAGAGAGGCGCCGCCCCGCCGCGAGCGGCGAGCGGGTATCCGCCCTCCGGAACCGGGCGCCCGAGGGACGTGATCGGATCGTCGGCGTCCGGTCCCGCGAGCACGGACATGAGCAGGGCCGCGTCTCCGAGACTGCGCGCCATCGGCCCGACATGGTCTCGGGTCCAGGTGAGCGGGATCATGCCGTACGAGGTGATCGCCCCGTAGGTGGGTTTGATCGACGAGACTCCGCACGCGCTGGCGGGCAGGCGTGCCGAGCCTCCGGTGTCACTGCCCAGAGCGAGGGGCACGAAGCGGGCCGCGAGAGCGGCTGCACTGCCTCCCGAAGAGCCCCCGGGCGAGAATCTCGTGTTCCAGGGGTTGCCGACCTGTGGGGTCGTGACCCCGATCGCGAACTCGTCGGTGTGCGTGTGACCCATGAGTACCGCGCCGGCCTCGTCGAGCCTCCGCCACACCCCCGAGTGACCGGCTGCGATGTTGCCCTCGAGCACCCGGCTCGACGCGGTCAACGGCAGACCGGATACCGCGAAGATGTCCTTGAGCGCGATCGGCAGCCCGCACAACGGGGAGATGTGCGTCTGCTCGCGTCGCGCGCGGGCGAGACGCTCCCCCGCCGCATCGGCCGCCTCGTAGGCGAGTTCGGGATAGAGCCGCACCCAGGCACCGACGTCACCGTCGAAGGCGCGGGTGCGGCTGAGGCACGACTCGAGCAATTCGCGGGGATGCAACAGGCCGGCGCGCAGAAGTGCAGCGGCGTCCACGGCGCTCATCAGCGCGGGATCGCCGGCGGTGACCGTCTCCGGCTCCGGCAGTCTGTGCCGAGCTGCCCGAGAGGTAGCGGCCGAGACCGAACCCCAGGCGACCAGTCCGCCCGCCGCTCCCCCGATCAACTGCCGACGCGTTACTGGGACTGCCACGCCCCCAGAAGACCACGGATCGGCCGGATTCGCCGGTCGGGGGGTGTCCCGTTGTGATCTTGTCTCGAAAACGGCGCGGCGGCTCGATTCCTCCCACCATCCGTTGCCAGAGGCCCGCCGATACACCATTGGACCCGCCTCGTTGCAGTGACGCCGGTAACATCGCCTCTCGACGGCAGCGCATCCGTCATGGTCGGCGGCACCGCCGCCGGCGGGAAGACGAAGTCCCGATGCAGGGCGGGACCGAGTTCGACGGTGGAGTGTGATGCTGAACAGTCATGATCAGGCAGTCCTCGTGGAGGACGTGCACAAGTCTTTCGGCGATGTCGAGGCCCTCGACGGGATCGGTTTCACTGCCGCTGCGGGGCGTGTCCTCGCCATTCTGGGACCCAACGGAGCCGGAAAGACCACGATGGTCAAGGTCCTGTCGACGTTGTTGCGCCCCACTTCCGGGCGAGCGGTCGTTGCGGGACACGACGTCGTCACCGACGCTGCGGCGGTGCGCCGATCCATCATGATGACCGGCCAGTTCGCAGCGCTCGACGACACGCTCACGGGCCGGGAGAACCTCGTGCTCTTCGGCCGGCTGATGGGTCTCGACAACGCATCGGCGAAGCGGCGCGCCGACGACCTCCTCCGCCAGTTCGATCTGGTCGAAGCCGCTCGCCGCCCGGTGAAAGGCTATTCCGGCGGCATGCGACGCCGCGTCGACATCGCCTGCGGACTGGTGGTCCGCCCGGAGGTGGTCTTTCTCGACGAGCCGACCACGGGACTCGATCCGCGGAGCCGGCAGGGCGTGTGGGCGCTGGTGTCGGCGCTCAAGGACCAGGGGATCACGGTGCTCCTGACGACCCAGTACCTCGAAGAGGCGGATGTACTGAGCGACAACATCATCGTGATCGACAAGGGCACCGTCATCGCCGAGGGCACAGCCAACCAGCTCAAGGCATCGGCAGGAGGCAGCTTCTGCGAGATCGTGCCGGTCGAGCCCCGCGCCCTCCCGGCCATCGCGCAGGCGCTCGGTGACATGGTGCCGCCGGACGCTCGCGCGGCGTTCCCCCTCGGGACCGAAGGAGACGAGGACAGGATCTCGATCCCGGCACCCGACGGCGCCGCGACCCTCACCGAGGCTCTTCGGCGCCTCGAACCGCTCGACGTGGACCTCGCAGATATCGGGCTTCGGAGGCCGTCGCTCGACGACGTGTTCCTGCGTCTCACCGGACACACCGCGACGCCCGTACCGGGTGAGTCGCGGGGGGGCCCCGCCCCCCCCCCCCCCCCCCCCCCGCCCCTCTTGGTTAGTGTCAGTGTCAGCAATCCACGATTGACGAGAAGGCAGGTACCCGTGACTCATCAGAATCCGGCGACATCCATCGGTCCGACGATGACCTCGGCCACCGCTGGGCTCAATCTCAGCGACTCGGTGTACGAACGCCTGCTCCGCGAGCGGATCATCTTCCTCGGCACCCAGGTCGACGACGACATCGCCAACAAGCTCTGCGCGCAGATCCTCCTGCTGTCCGCGGAGGACCCCAACCGCGACATCTCGCTGTACATCAACTCCCCGGGTGGTTCGGTCACCGCGGGTATGGCGATCTACGACACGATGAAGTTCGTCGAGTGCGACGTCGCGACGTTCGCGATGGGTCTGGCTGCGTCGATGGGCCAGTTCCTGTTGGCTGCCGGTACCAAGGGCAAGCGTTACGCGCTTCCGCACGCGCGGATCATGATGCACCAGCCGTCCGCAGGGATCGGTGGCACCGCGAGCGACATCGCGATCATGGCGGAGCAGTTCGCGCACACCAAGCGGGAGATGGCAGAGCTGATCGCCGAGCACACCGGGCAGAGCGTCGAGCAGATCACCGCGGACTCCGACCGCGACCGGTGGTTCACGGCCAAGGAAGCACTCGAGTACGGCTTCGTCGACCATGTCGTCGCACGGGCCCAGCAGGCCGGCGGCACCGGCAACTGATCCCCGGGATCCACCGACCCGCTCCACGCCCCACGAATTCTTGGAGAAGCGATGACCAACATGTTCGATCCGCGCCAGCTCGGCGGCCAAGCTCCGGCTTCCCCGGCGAGCCGCTACATCCTGCCCTCGTTCATCGAGCACTCGAGCTACGGCGTCAAGGAATCCAACCCGTACAACAAGCTGTTCGAGGAACGCATCATCTTCCTCGGCGTGCAGGTCGACGATGCGTCGGCCAATGACGTCATGGCGCAGTTGCTGGTGCTCGAGTCCCTCGACCCGGACCGCGACATCACGATGTACATCAACTCGCCCGGTGGCTCGTTCACCTCGCTGATGGCCATCTACGACACGATGCAGTACGTCCGCGCCGACATCACCACCGTGTGCCTCGGTCAGGCCGCGTCGGCAGCGGCCGTGCTCCTCGCTGCCGGCACCCCGGGTAAGCGCCTGGCGCTGCCCAACGCGCGTGTGCTCATCCACCAGCCCTCGACCGGCGGAATCCAGGGCCAGGTCTCGGACCTCGAGATCCAGGCCGCGGAGATCGAGCGGATGCGGCGCCTCATGGAGACGACGCTCGCGCGGCACACCGGCAAGGACGCGGATCAGATCCGCAAGGACACCGATCGTGACAAGATCCTGACCGCCGCGGAGGCCGTCGAATACGGATTGATCGACAACGTCCTGGAATACCGGAAGCTCTCCGCACAGAAGTAGCCGAACGGCCCGGCCCGACCGCGTGTCTCGTGGTCCGGGTCGGGCCGATGTGCAATTGTGATCGGCACCATGTGCAGGGCATATAAATATGGCCGGAAACGCCGAGAAGCGGTCGACCCGACTGCCGGACTCCGGGTACGGTCGAGCCAACGGCCCGTTCCCAGGGCCGGCGCGCAACGAATCGCGGGAGCGGTTGCACGCACACGAGGAAGTAGGGACCTGACAGATGGCACGTATCGGTGACGGCGGAGATCTGCTCAAGTGCTCGTTCTGCGGAAAGAGCCAGAAGCAGGTCAAGAAGCTCATTGCGGGTCCCGGTGTCTACATCTGCGACGAGTGCATCGACCTCTGCAACGAGATCATCGAGGAAGAACTCGCCGAAACCAGCGAGGTCAAGCTCGACGAGCTACCCAAGCCTGCCGAGATCCGGGACTTCCTCGACAACTACGTCATCGGCCAGGACTCCGCCAAGCGGACGCTCGCCGTCGCCGTCTACAACCACTACAAGCGGATCCAGGCCGGAGACAAGGCCCGCGACGCTCGTGGTGAGACCGTCGAACTGGCCAAGTCCAACATTCTGCTGCTCGGGCCCACCGGTTGCGGCAAGACGTACCTCGCCCAGACCCTCGCGAAGATGCTCAACGTGCCGTTCGCGATCGCCGATGCCACCGCTCTCACCGAGGCGGGATATGTCGGCGAAGATGTCGAGAACATCCTCCTCAAGCTGATCCAGGCAGCGGACTACGACGTCAAGCGCGCCGAGACCGGCATCATCTACATCGACGAGGTCGACAAGATAGCCCGCAAGAGCGAGAACCCGTCCATCACGCGCGACGTGTCGGGTGAGGGCGTGCAGCAAGCCCTGCTGAAGATTCTCGAAGGCACCCAGGCTTCGGTGCCCCCACAGGGCGGGCGCAAGCACCCCCACCAGGAATTCATCCAGATCGACACCACGAATGTGCTGTTCATCGTCGCGGGCGCGTTCGCGGGACTCGAGCGGATCGTCTCCGACCGGATCGGCAAGCGCGGCATCGGGTTCGGTGCAGAGGTGCGCTCGAAGGCCGAGATCGACACCACCGATCACTTCGCCGACGTCATGCCCGAAGACCTCATCAAGTTCGGTCTGATCCCGGAGTTCATCGGCCGTCTGCCGATCGTGGCATCGGTGACGAATCTCGACAAGGAATCGCTCGTCGAGATCCTGTCCGAGCCGAAGAACGCACTCGTCAAGCAGTACGTCCGCCTGTTCGAGATGGACGGCGTCGAACTCGAGTTCTCGCAGGACGGCCTCGAGGCGATAGCGGACCAGGCAATCCTGCGGGGCACGGGCGCTCGCGGTCTCCGCGCCATCATGGAGGAAGTCCTCCTGCCCGTCATGTACGACATCCCCAGTCGCGACGACGTCGAGAAGGTTGTGGTCACCGCCGAGACGGTCACCGACAACGTGCTTCCGACGATCGTCCCGCGCAAGACCGATCGTGACCGTCGCGAGAAGTCGGCCTGACCGCCTTCGGGCAACGGCTCTTCGAACGACTCGGGCCCCGCCCGGATTCGGGCGGGGGCCGAGGTCTGTTCGGGTGAAGGTCGCGCCGGGGTGTTCGGGGTGTGATCAGTCGACCGCGAGTGCGGTCTTCTCCAGTTCGGCGATGCTGTAGGCGGCGTAGTTCTCGTACTTGCCGCGTCCGGTGAAGTACGACGACAGCTGTTCGTCGAGTTCCTCCACGGTGAACGCGGAACCCGCCGCGTCGAAACGGTTCTCGACCTTCGGGGAGTCCATGAGCGCGACCATCTTGCCGTACACCACGAACACCTGACCGTTGATCTCGTGCGAGGCGGGGGAGGCAAGGTACGTGACGAGGGTGCCGACGCGCTCGGGCGCGAGCGGGTCGAGACCGGTGGTCGCAGCGTCGGCCTCTCCGAATGCCTCGGCGGTCATGGCCGTCCGGGCGCGCGGGCAGATGGCGTTAGCCGTGACGCCGTAGCGGGAGAGTCCCTGTGCGGTGGACAAGGTCAGGGCAGTGATGCCTGCCTTGGCGGCCGAGTAGTTGGGCTGTCCGGCGGAGCCGAAGAGGAATGCCTCCGACGAGGTGTTGACGACCCGGCCGTACACGGGACCACCGGTTTCCTTGCTGGCTGCGCGCCAATGGACGGCGGCGGCGTGAGACGTCGCGGCGTGACCCTTGAGGTGCACGCGAATCACGTCGTCCCAATCGGATTCGGTGAGGTTGAAGATCATTTTGTCGCGGAGAATGCCGGCGTTGTTGACGAGGATGTCGAACGAACCGAATGCCTTGACGGACTCTTCGACGAGGCGTCCTCCGAGCGACCAGTCGGAGACGTCGCCGGTGACGGCGATTGCCTGCCCGCCCGATGCGACGATCTCTTCCGCGACCTGGTGTGCGGCGTCGCCCATGTCGTTGACGACGACGGCGGCACCGGCGGCAGCCAGTGCGAGAGCCTCGGCGCGCCCGAGGCCGGCACCGGCCCCTGTCACGACGGCGGTGCGGCCGGACAAGCTGACTGTTTCACCCATGCGTTCGTCTCCCGTGTTCGTTTCCGTGCCGAGCCCGAGCCCTCACGAAAAGTGATATTCATTCTAGTTTGGTCCTCGGGTGGGTCCGGAGGGGTCGCACGGTCTCACTGTGCGGGAGTGCCGCGACTGCCGCTACCGGAGGTTCCGTTGCCGGTGGTGCACTGCCGGTGCGGGGATGGCCTCCGCTGACGCGGATCACCACCCGAATGCGGGCAGCAAGCGAAAAGTGTTCGTGCCCAGTGTGTTCGAATCCCGTTCCGGTCGCTTCGGAGGAGGTGGTGAGCTGCGAGATCTCACTGACCGGTACCCGAACCGCCCGGGTCGGTAGGGGTGAGGATCTACGCTCTGCTTTCGTCCGAGGTGAACGAAGGGGGATGCGAGATGCCCAGGATCGGGGCGGCACGCGACGCGGCGGAGCCCAGCTCGACGGAACAGCACGCGCGATACGACCGGATCCTGACGGCTGCGGCACGACTGGCGGGGGACAAAGAACTCGAGCGCGTACAAATGCAGGACGTCGCCAAGGCGGCAGGGGTCGCGATCGGTACGCTCTATCGCTATTTCCCGTCCAAGACCCACTTGTTCGTCGCGGTGATGGTCGACCAGATCGACCGCATGGGCATCCAGCTGTCCCGGCGTCCCTCTGCCCCGGCCTCGCCGTCCGATGCCGTCTACCAGGCATTACTGCAGGCGACGCGGGCGCTGGTGCGTACGCCGCTCCTGGCGAACGCCATGATCCGGTCCGCGTCGTCGTCGAATGCCGCCACCATTCCCGATGTCTCGAAAATCGATCAGCACTTCGATCGACTGCTCCTCGCGGCGGCGGGAATCTCCGAGCCCACGGTGCGAGACGCGACGGTGGTACGGCTGGTGGTCGCCCTGTGGTTCGGTCTCGTCCAGGGGGCACTCAACGGCAGGACCTCCATTCCGGAAGTCGAGTCCGACCTGCGCGTCGCCTGCGACCTGCTCCTCGTCGATCTGTCGGTGGGCCGGCCTCGATCGAACGGGTGAGTTGCGGCGGCACCCGAGGAAGCCTCCTCTCGCACTGCAAGTCCCGCTTGCCGGGACAAGTCCGGAACTCCGGCCGGTGACAGAAATAGAATAAATTTCAGAAACGCCGACACTTCAGGAGTGGCATGAGCAACGTCGTCATCGTCGAGGCCGCACGTACGCCGATCGGCCGCCGCCGCGGACAGCTGGCCGGAGTGCACCCCGCCGTGCTTCTGGGCGCCGCCCAGAAAGCACTGCTGGACCGCACCGGACTCCCCGCCGGGCAGATCGGCCAACTGGTCGGTGGCGCGGTCACGCAGGCGGGGGAGCAGTCCAACAACGTCACCCGGCAGGCGTGGCTGCACGCCGGCCTCCCGTACACGGCTGCCGCCACCACAATCGACTGCGCGTGCGGTTCGTCGCAGCAGGCGGTGCACATGGTCGCGGGACTGATCGCGTCCGGGCAGATCGACGCCGGTATCGGCTGCGGCGTCGAAGTGATGAGCCGAGTTTTCCTCGGGCAGGCCAACGCACCCGGCACGGGTAACCCGTACCCGGCCGACTGGTCGATCGACATGGGCGACCAGTTCACCTCGGCGGAGCGGATCGCAGCCAACCGTGGCATCACGCGCGCCGATGTCGACGCCTTCGGACTGGAGTCGCAGCGTCGCGCCGCGAATGCGTGGGCCGAGGGACGGTTCGACCGTGAAATCGTGCCGGTCGACGCTCCGGTCGTGACCAAGGGCGGAGAACCCACGGGTGAGGTCGCCACCGTGACGCGCGACGGCGGTCTCCGCGACACCTCCGCGGACGCCCTCGCGGGGTTGAAGCCCGTGATCGAGGGTGGTATCCACACCGCCGGCAACTCCTCACAGGTGAGCGACGGTGCCGCCGCAGTCCTGCTGATGAGCGAGGACAAAGCACGGGAGGCGGGGCTGCGGCCACGCGCCCGGATCCTCGCGTCCACCCTGGTGGGCTCGGACCCGTACTACCACCTCGACGGACCGATCGACTCCACTCGGGCGGTGCTCGACCGCACCGGAATGTCTTTGTCGGACATCGATCTCGTCGAGATCAACGAAGCGTTCGCCTCGGTCGTGCTGTCCTGGGCACAGGTGCACAAGGCCGACCTGAGCAAGGTCAACGTCAACGGCGGTGCCATCGCCCTCGGGCATCCGGTGGGCTCCACCGGAGCGCGACTGATCACCAGTGCTCTGCACGAGCTCGAGCGGTCGAATCGCTCGACCGCACTGATCACGATGTGCGCAGGCGGCGCACTGTCCACAGCCACCGTCATCGAGCGCATCTGACGCCGTGATCTTCTATCAAGGGACCCGTTCATGACTTTGGGATTGAGTGACGAGGACCGCGAGCTTCGTGATTCCGTACGCGGCTGGGCGGTACGACACGCGACGCCCGAGGTGATCCGTGCGGCTGTCGATGCCGAGGCGGAGACCCGGCCGTCGTTCTGGGGTTCGTTCGCCGACCTCGGCATGCTGGGACTGCATCTGCCGGAAGACGTCGGCGGCGCCGGCTTCGGTTATCTCGAAACCGCTGTTGTCGCCGAGGAGCTGGGCCGAGCCATGGTGCCCGGACCGTTCCTCCCGACGGTGATCACGTCCGCGGTTCTGAACGAGGCGGGGCGTCGAGCGGAACTCGAGGGACTGGCGAACGGTGCACTGTACGGTGCGGTGTCGCTGCAGCCGGGCCGGCTGCGCATCGTTCGCGACGGAGCCTCGGTCAGCCTGTCCGGCACATCGGGAGTCGTGCTCGGTGGCCAGGTGGCCGACGTGTTCCTGCTCGCCGCCGACGACGGGGGCGAGCGCGCATTCGTGGTGGTCGCTCGTGACCGTATCGGCGTCACGGACCTGCCGAGTTACGACGTGGTGCGGCGCAACGCCGAGATCAGCGCGGACGGGCTTGCCCTCTCCGACGGTGACGTGCTGACCGTGGACCCCGACCGGGTACTCGACATCGCCGCAACGTTCTTCGCAGCCGAGGCGGCCGGCCTCGCGGACTGGGCCACCACGACCGCCGCGGACTATGCGCGGGTGCGCCGACAGTTCGGCCGTGTCATCGGCCAGTTCCAAGGCGTCAAGCACACCGTCGCACGAATGCTCTGTCACACCGAGCAAGCCCGCGTCACGACGTGGGATGCGACTCGCGCACTGGGCGAGGACATTTCCGCCGATGAGGCCTCGCTCGCAGTAGCCGTCGCTGCGTCCGTCGCCCCGGAAGCGGCATTCCAGGTCACCAAGAGCTGCATCCAGGTTCTCGGCGGTATCGGTTACACCTGGGATCACCCCGCCCACCTCTACATGCGGCGCGCTCAATCTCTGCGAATCCTGTTGGGCTCCACGGCGTCCTGGCGTCGCCGGGTGACTGCTCTCACGCGCGCCGGTGCCCGCCGGGTGCTCACCGTCGACCTTCCACCCGAGGCGGAGCAGATCCGAGCGGACGTCCGCGCCGAACTCGAGCCGGCCACCCTGCTCGACGATGTGAAGCAGAAGGCGTATCTGGCGGAGAAGGGCTACACCACACCGCACCTTCCCGAGCCGTGGGGCAAGGCTGCCGACGCCGTCACCCAACTCGTCATCGCCGAGGAGCTGCGCGCAGCAGAGCTCACACCACACGACATGATCATCGGCAACTGGGTGGTGCCGACGCTGATCGCGCACGGCAACGCCGAGCAGATCGAACGGTTCGTCCCGCAGTCGTTGCGCGGCGATCTCGTGTGGTGCCAGCTCTTCTCCGAGCCCGGTGCCGGCTCCGACCTCGCGGCGCTGTCCACCAAGGCCGTCAAGGTCGACGGCGGCTGGAAGCTCAACGGGCAGAAGGTGTGGACGTCGATGGCGCGGGTCGCGGACTGGGGCATCTGCCTCGCCCGTACCGACGTGGACGCACCCAAGCACAAGGGTCTGTCCTACTTCCTGATCGACATCAAGAACACCGAAGGTCTCGACATCCGGCCGTTGCGGGAGATCACCGGTGAAGCTCTGTTCAACGAAGTGTTCTTCGACGATGTGTTCGTGCCCGACGAATGCCTGGTCGGTGAGCCCGGCGACGGGTGGAAGCTCGCACGCACCACCCTCTCCAACGAGCGGGTGTCCCTGTCGCACGACTCCACGTTCGGGGCGGGCGGCGAGGCCTTGCTGGCACTGGTGGAGAACGCTCCCGGGGGACCGGACGACGAGCAGCTCAGCGTCCTCGGCAAGGTGCTGAGCGACGCGCAGTCCGGTGGCCTGATGGGGCTGCGCGCCGCCATCCGCTCCTTGAGCGGTGGCCAACCGGGTGCCGAGTCGTCGGTCTCCAAGCTGATGGGTGTCGAACACGTCCAGCAGGTCTGGGAACTCGCGATGGACTGGGCCGGTCCCGCCTCGCTGGTCGGTGAGCAGGATCGCTCGTCCGCAACGCACATGTTCCTCAACGTGCAGTGCATGTCCATTGCCGGCGGTACGACGAACGTCCAGCTCAACATCATCGGCGAGCGGATCCTCGGTCTGCCCCGCGATCCCGAACCCGGAAAGTGAACGCACCATGCCTATCGACGTGAACGCCGCACTCACGGCCGACCCGACCGTCCGCGAGGCCGGCTGGACCGAACGGGACGTGATCCTCTACCACCTCGGTCTGGGTGCGGGTGTCGACTCGCTGGACCCGGCCGAGCTGGGATGGGTCTACGAGAAGAACCTGAAGGTCCTTCCGACATTCGCCATGGTTGCGGGACAAGGCGTCTCGGCCGGCGCGGTCACAGCCGCCGGGCTGAACCTGCCGGGAATCGACATCGACCTGCGCAAGATTCTTCACGGCGGGCAGTCCCTCACCGTGCACGCCCCCATCCCGGTCTCGGGCGCCGCCACGATTTCGTCGCGTGTCGCCGACGTGTGGGACAAGGGCAAGGCGGCGGTGATCGTGCTCGAGCAGTCCGCGCAGGACTCCGGTGGAAAGCCGTTGTGGACCACGGCGATGCAGATCTGGGCGCGAGGGGAGGGCGGCTTCGGCGGCGATGCCGGGCCTGACGCGTCGAACGCAGTGCCGGAGCGGAGCCCGGACAAGGTTCTCGTGTCTCCGACGAGTACGCAGCAGGCACTGATGTACCGGCTCAGTGCCGATATGAACCCTCTGCACGCGGACCCGGCATTCGCGAAGATGGCAGGTTTCGACCGGCCGATCCTGCACGGTCTCGCCTCGTACGGCATCGTCTGCAAGGCGGTGGTCGACGGTGTGCTCGACGGAGACCCCACCCGTGTCCGGACGTTCTCGGTGCGGTTCGCCGGATCGTTGTACCCGGGAGAAACGATCGAGACCGCGGTGTGGCACGACGGCGACACCCTCACCGTGCTCGCGACTTGCCCCGAACGCGACGGGCAACCGGTGCTGACCCACGCCACGATGGAGATCCGATGAGAGTCGATCCGAACGTCCACCCCACCGTCGGGAATGCGCCCGACGGCACGATCCTGACGTCGGCTCCGCAGGACACCGCCGTCGACCGGGCCGCAGCCGCTGCTCGGCGCGTGGTGGACGCGCTTCTGCGCACCGACCGCGACAACGCGAACCTCGAGCGGGTTGCGGAAGAACTCGACAGTATCGCCGCCCACCTCGAGGAGCACGCTCCCGAGGTACAGGAACGGCTGGTCGATATGTGGCACGGAGAGGGCGTCACCCGGCACGATCCCGTCACCGGTCCGGAGAATGCGCTGGCGCCGCCGCTGGTGCTCGCCGGTCGTGAAGACGGATCGGTGGAAGGGGTTGTGACGCTGACCTTCCCGTACCAGGGCCCGCCCGGGCACGTGCACGGCGGTGTCGCGGCGCTGCTCATCGACCACACCCTCGGTGTCGCGAATGCCTGGGCAGGACGCAGTGGGGCGACCGCGCAACTCAATGTCAGGTACCACCGTCCCACCCCGTTGTTCGAACCGCTGACCGTGACCGGCCGGCTGGTTCGGGAAGAGGGCCGCAAGATCGAGACGGTCGGCGAGATCAAGACCGCGGACGGCGCCGTCTGTGTCTCCGTGGAGGCACTGTTCATCGACAAGACGGTTCCCCGTCCCCGCTGACGGCGGCGGAAGACCGACATCACAGATCTGGGAGGAAGCGGCATGGGGAAGCTGGACGGACGGGTGGCAGTCGTCACCGGAGCGGGTATGGGCATCGGCCGCGGTGTCGCCGGTGCACTCGCCCGCGACGGGGCGGACATCCTGGTCGCCGAGGTGGACGCGGAGGCCGGTGCCGACACCGCGCGGTGGCTCACCGACCGGTGGGGCGTGCGGGCGGAGTTCGTCCACACCGACGTGACCGATCGGGAGCAGGTGCACGCGATGGTGGACACTGCCGCCCGGGAGTTCGGCCGACTCGACATCCTCGTCAACAACGCCTGGCGGTCGCTGGGGTTCGCACGGATGGAGAAGACACCGGAGGACTCGATGCGGGCAGGCTTCGACATGGCCGTGATGGCCGCGTTCTGGGCGATGCAGCGCGCGTTCCCCGAGTTGGCGCGGCACGGAACCGGACGGGTGATCAACATGTGCAGCCTCAACGGCGTCAACGCGCACATGTACTCGGTGTCGTACAACGCCGCGAAGGAGGCGTTGCGCAGCATGACCCGCACTGCGGCCCGCGAGTGGGCGCCGAAGCAGGTGTGCTGCAACGTGATCTGCCCGGGCGCACAGAGCGCGGCCTACCGGCGTGTGGCGGAGGCCGATCCGGAGATGGCTGCCACGCAGGCCGCCGCGAACCCGATGGGGCGGATCGGTGACCCCCTCGACGACATCGGCACCGTCGCCGCATTCCTCGCGAGCGACGACTCGCGATATCTGACCGGCAATACGCTGTTCGTCGACGGCGGCAGCCACATCAACGGGGTGCAGTGGGCGCCGAGCGTGGACTGAGCGCGCAGCCGACTCAGCCGACCTTGACGCGCTCGGTCGCTGTGTAGACGTTCATCGTGTCGCCCCGCAGGAATCCCACCAGGGTCAGTCCCGACTCGGCGGCGAGGTCCACCGCGAGCGACGACGGTGCCGAGACCGCGGCGAGCACCGGCACCCCGGCCATGACCGCCTTCTGGACGAGTTCGAACGACGCGCGCCCGCTCACCATGAGCACGCTGTTCGAGAGCGGGACGCGGCCATCGGTGAGCGCCCAGCCGAGCACCTTGTCCACCGCGTTGTGCCGTCCGACGTCTTCGCGCACAGCGAGAAGTTCGCCGTCCGGAGTGAACAGTGCCGCCGCGTGCAGGCCGCCGGTCGAGGCGAACACCTGCTGCTTGTCGCGCAGGGTGTCGGGCATCGTCGTGAGGGTTCCGGCCGCGAGCATGGGCGAGTCCGCGTCGGTGAGGGGAAAGCGGGTACGCGTGCGCACCTGATCGAGCGACTCCTTGCCGCACACACCGCACGCCGACGTGGTGGTGAACGAGCGCCGGCCGACGCCTTCTCCGATCGTGACGCCGGGGGCCAGGGCGACGTCGAGGACGTTGTACGTGTTGGCCCCGTTCTCGTCGACTCCGTCGCAGTAGCGGACCGCCGCGACATCCTCACGGTCGCTGATCATGCCTTCGCTCAACAGGAAGCCGTGCACCAGATCGACATCGTGACCGGGCGTCCGCATCGTGATCGTCAACGCGTCGCCGCCGAGTCGGATTTCGAGCGGTTCCTCGACGGCGAGGGTGTCCGGTCGCCGCGACACCCGGTCCGCCGTGATGCGCAGGACAGGTCGGCGGGCGGTCACGCGTCCCATCGTTCACCTCCGGTGTGTCGTCTTCTCACGATACGGAACTCGTCGCGTGATCGCTCCCGGGGTCGGGCAGATCCGGGTGGGTCGCCCTCGGGGGGCTGCTCCGGCACTGTAACGAGATCTTCACGGGGTGGGAGCATGCGGGTTTACATGCTCGGTCCACTCTCAGGGAACGGTGATGAACAAGGAAAGACTCTCGCCGATCGATGGGCCGAAAGGTCTTCCCTCAGGACTGGACAAGGTGACCCTATGGAACAGGCACTTGCTGCCGCGGATACCGCCTGGATCTTGGCGGCGTTCACGGCCGTCGCACTGATGGTCCCGGGCCTCGCGCTGTTCTACGGCGGCATGCTCGGCGTCAAGAGTGCGCTCAACATGATCATGATGGTGCTCGGCGGGTTCGCCGTAGCGGGCGTGGTGTGGGTCGTCTTCGGTCCCGCGGCGGTGCTCGGCGACAGCGTCGGCGGACTCGGCCTCATCGGCAATCCGTTCACCGACATCGGACTCGCCTCACTTCTCGAGGAAGACCCGGCCGGCGGGATTCCGGCCGCACTCACCGCCGCCTTCCACCTCCTCTTCGCAGGAATCACGGTGGCGATCATCGCGGGCGCGGTCGCCGACCGCATGAAGTTCTCCGCCTGGCTCGTGTTCTCCGGAATCTGGCTCGTGCTCGTCTACTTCCCGATCGCGCACTGGGTGTTCGCATTCGACGACGAGGAGGCCGGCACCAAGGGTGGGTGGATCGCCAACACGCTCGGCGCCCACGACTTCGCCGGCGGCACCGCCGTCCACATGAACGCGGGAGTCGCCGCACTCGCGGTCGCGCTCGCCCTCGGTGCCCGGCGCGGTTTCCCGCACGTGGCACGGCCGCACAGCCTGCCGCTGGTCGTACTGGGCGGCGGCATCCTGATGTTCGGCTGGTTCGGATTCAACGGCGGATCGGCGGGCGGCGCCAACCACACCGCCGGTGTCGTCGTCCTCAACACGATGGCCGCCGCAGTAGCGGGCCTTCTCGGCTGGATCCTGGTGGAACGCATCACGGAGAAGCACGCCACCACCCTCGGAGCCGTATCCGGCATGATCGCCGCCCTGGTGGGCATCACGCCCGCCGCCAGCCTCGTCTCACCGCTCGGTGCTCTCGCGATCGGTGTCGTCTCCGGTGCGGTCAGCTGCTTCGCGGTGGGATGGAAGTTCAAGATGGGTTACGACGACTCGCTCGACGTCGTCGCGATTCACCTGATGGGAGGTGTCGTCGGCACGACCCTCATCGCGTTCATCGCAACGGCCGCTGCGCCCGCGGGTGTCGACGGCTTGTTCTTCGGCGGCGGCATCGATTTCCTCGGTCGCCAGATCGTCGCGATGGCTGCGGTCTTCGCGTATTCGTTCGTGGTGACCTTCCTGATCGCCAAGGTCCTCGACAAGACCATGGGTATCCGGGTCGATGCCGAGACCGAGAAGATCGGTATCGACGTGCCGGTGCACGGTGAAACCGCCTACGTCATGGATTCGTTCGCGGCCGGTGCGCCGTCGAAGATGCGTCCTTCCGATTTCGCGGAGGATCGTGACATCGTCGTTCCCACGACCTGACGGTCACCCCACGAGATCGTGCACGGATGATGCGCCCCCGCCGGTTCTCCCGGCTGGGGGCGCATCGTCATCCCTGGTGGTTGTCGGGGTACGCCGTCACCGCGAGGAACCGGATCGGCAATGTGACGAGTTCGTTCGGCCCGTGGACGCCCTCGCCGTCGAGCAGCAGTGAATCGCCGGCCGTGAGGCGGTACTCGGAATCGCCGTGGCCGTAGACCATTTCGCCTTCGAGCATGTACAGCAATTCGGTTCCGGGGTGCTGGAAGAGAGGGAAGATGTCGCTCGCGTCGGTGAGGGTCACCAGGACCGGTTCCAGACGCTGGTGCTGACCGCGGAGCGCACCGAGCAATTCGTAATGATGGCCTGCGCGGGTACCGCGGCCGACGATCTCGGCGCCGTGACCGCTCTTGGTGAACACCGCCTCGCGGTGTGCGTCGGCACCCCGGAACAGGGAGGTGACGGGCACGTCGAGACCCGCGGCGAGCCGTGCGAGGGTGGACAGGCTGCACGAGGTCTGCGCGTTCTCGATCTTCGAGAGCATCGCCTTGGAGATGCCCACCTTCGCAGCCATGTCGCCGACCGACAATCCACTGGCCAGGCGCAGTGCCCGCACCTGGTGTGCGATGGCCCGTTCGAGATCGACGCCCGTGGGGGTGTCCCGAGGGACCTCGCGGCCGGAGGTGTCGTGGAGGACGGCGCGATCCGGTGTGGTCATATCAGCAGACTACAACCTGTTTCCCGGCAGTAGACAGCCCGCGGCACCTCCGGCCGGAGCATCGGAGGTGCCGCGGGGACGCGGAGTCAGAACGCTCGTCCGGGAATCCACTCGGTGCCGGCGAGGGGCACGCGGGCCATCGCCGCGGATTCGATCGTCAGGGCCACCAGGTCCTGTGGTTCGAGATTGCGCAGGTGCGACTTGCCGCACGCGCGCGCGATGGTCTGAGCCTCCATGGTGAGGACGCGCAGGTAGTTCGCGAGCCGCCGTCCACCCTCGATCGGATCGAAATTGCGCTGCAGTTCCGGGTCCTGCGTCGTGATGCCCGCGGGGTCCTTGCCGTCCTGGAAGTCGTCGTAGAAGCCTGCGGCCGAGCCCAGTTTCGCGTACTCCGCCTCGTACTTCGGATCGTTGTCGCCGAGTGCGATCAGCGCGGCGGTCCCGATCGCCACGGCGTCGGCGCCGAGTGCCATCGCCTTCGCGACGTCGGCGCCCGACCGGATACCACCGGAGACGATGAGCTGTACACCACCCGAAGTGCGGTGCATTCCCATCTCCTGCAACGCCTGCACGGCCTGGGGGATGGCAGCGAGCGTGGGGATCCCGACGTGTTCGATGAAGACATCCTGGGTCGCGGCCGTGCCGCCCTGCATGCCGTCGACGACGATCACGTCCGCGCCGGCCTTCACGGCGAGCTTGACGTCGTAGTACGTGCGGGTGGCCCCGACCTTGACGTAGATCGGCTTCTCCCAGCCGGTGATCTCCCGCAGTTCGATGATTTTGATCGCGAGGTCGTCGGGTCCGGTCCAGTCGGGGTGCCGGCATGCGCTGCGCTGGTCGATACCCACGGGCAGTGTCCGCATTCCTGCCACCCGCTCGGTGATCTTCTGGCCGAGCAACATTCCACCGCCACCGGGCTTGGCGCCCTGACCGAGCACGATCTCGATGGCGTCGGCCTTGCGCAGGTCGTCGGGATTCATCCCGTACCGAGACGGAAGGTATTGGTAGACCAGGTATTTGGATTGGCCGCGTTCCTCCGGTGTCATGCCGCCGTCTCCGGTGGTGGTGGAGGTGCCGACCTCACTCGCGCCGCGTCCGAGCGCATCTTTCGCGCCGCCCGAGAGGGCGCCGAAACTCATTCCGGCGATGGTGACGGGGATATCCAGGTGAAGAGGGTACTTCGCATGACGATCTCCGAGGACGACATCGGTCTCGCACTTCTCCCGGTATCCCTCCAGGGGGTACCGCGACATCGACGAACCGAGGAACAGCAAGTCGTCGAAGTGTGGGACCTTGCGTTTGGCGCCCCAGCCACGAATGTCGTAGATGCCGGTGTCGGCGGCACGCTGGATCTCGTGAACGACGTTGCGGTCGAAGGTCGCCGATTCGCGCAGACCGGGCCGGAATGTCATGGAAGTCTCCTCGCTGTCGAGCGGGTCGGGATCAGTACGCGGACGCGTTGTCCACATGGAAGTGGTAGAGGCTGCGGGCGGAGCCGTACCGGGTGAAGTCGCTGGGATCGGCGTCGAAGCCGGCCGCGTCGAGCAGTTCCCGGAGTTCCGCGAGATGTTCGGGGCGCATCGGTTTGGCGATGCAGTCTGCGCCGAGGGAGGCGACAGTGCCCCGCACGTAGATGCGCGCCTCGTACAGCGAATCGCCGAGCGCCTCACCCGCGTCGCCCAGTACGACCAGTCGTCCGGCCTGCCCCATGAAGGCGCTCATGTGGCCGATGTTGCCGCCGACGACGATGTCGACGCCCTTCATCGAGATCCCGCAGCGAGCGGCGGCGTTCCCTTCGATCACGAGTAAGCCGCCGTGGGCGGTGGCTCCGGCGGATTGGGACGCGTCCCCGGTTACCCGCACCGTGCCCGACATCATGTTCTCCCCGACGCCGACGCCTGCGTTGCCGTCGATCGTCACGCGGGCATGCTGGTTCATCCCGGCTGCGTAGTAGCCGACGTGTCCGGAGATGTGCACCTCTATGGGCCGGTTCAGTCCGCACGCCAGTGCGTGCTGCCCCTGTGGATCGGTGACGTGCACGGTGGCGGGTGCCTCGGTCGCCTGGAGCGCCGTGTTGAGTTCCCGGGTGGTGGTCACGTCGAGGTCGTATGCGGCGGTGGGCAGCGTGTCGGTGGTCATGAGTTTCTCCGGCGTCGAAGTGGCAGCGGCAATACGGGTCCGGTCAGCGGTGCCATACGTAGACCCGTTCGGGTTCGGGTTCGAAGATGTGTGCGTCCGATATCCCCGGAAGATGTGCGAGAGCGCGGAATTCGGATGCCATCGCCACGTAGGAGTCCGTTTCCGCGACGACGGCAGGTTTGCATGCGATCGGATCGCGCACCACGGCGAACGCATCGGCCGTGGAGACGAGCAGCGTGTAGAAACCGTCGAACCGCTCACCGAGCAGGCGAAGCGCCTTGTCGAGGTCTGCTCCGTCGGCGAGGTGCTTGGCCACGAAGCGTGCACCTACTTCCGTGTCGTTCTCGCTGTCGAACACCACGCCATCGTCTTCCAGTTCCCGTTTCACGGAAAGATGGTTCGAGAACGAGCCGTTGTGCACCAGGCACTGGTCCGGCCCCACGGCGAACGGATGGGAGCCCGCTGCCGTCACCGCGGATTCGGTGGCCATGCGGGTGTGGCCGACGCCCTGACGACCCGACGCCCGGGGAAGTCCGAACCGCTCGGCCAGCAGCAACGGGTTGCCCATTCCCTTGAGGACGGTGACTTCGTCGCCGAAACCGATCACGGTCGCGCCCGGGTCCACCCTGCGAACGGCGTCCGCCAGTGCCGCGGCGGGAATCGGTGCATGGACCACGGTAGTGGGGGAGCGGTCGATGCCGGTGACGGAGACGCCCAGCGCATTCCTCAGGGCGCCGGCAAGATTCGCCGACGCTCCGAGGACCGAGACCGAGGAGTGTCCCGCCGGGGAGAATGCCGGATCTCCGTAGATGGCGACGCCCGCCGAGTCCGGTCCACGGTCCACCATTCGGCCGAGCATGCCTGTCAGCAGGTGGCCCAGACGTGGTTCGAGTGAGGCGTCACGGAGGTGAAGCCCGACGATTCCGCACATGTCTTCTCCTGGTCGGTGTCAGAAAGCGGTCAGGTAGTTGTCGATCTCCCACGGCGTCACGGTGTTGTGCCACTGGAAGAATTCCTCGCGTTTGAGGGAGGTGAAGTACTCCGCGACCCCGGGTCCGGCAGCATCGAGTGCTGCGGTGACGACGGGATCGGCGGCGAGGGCGTCCATGGCGTGCAGGAGCGTCATCGGCAATGCGTCGGATGCGACGCCCGCACCAGGAGTACCAGGATCGAGTCCGCGTTCGACACCGTCGAGTCCGGCGGCCACGGTCGCAGCGATCGCAAGATACGGATTGGTGGAGCCGTCACCGCCTCGCAGTTCGACGCGGTGCGAGTCCGGAACCCGGATGTAGTGGGTGCGGTCGTTGCCTCCGTAGGTCGCACGACGCGGCGACCAGGTGGCACCCGACGTCGTTGCGGTCGCACCCGTGCGCTTGTACGAGTTCACCGTGGGTGCCAGCACGCCCTGCAGGGCGCACGCGTGATCGAGAATTCCGCCGATGAACGAGTAGGCGAGGTCGGACAGGCCCAACCCCCGAGGGTCCCCGGCGTCGGGGAACGCGGCACGGTCGCCGTTCCACAGGGACATGTGCATGTGCATGCCGGTACCGGTTCGGTCGGCGAAGGGCTTGGGCATGAAAGTTGCGGTCATGCCGCGTTGCTCGGCGAGGACGGAGATCAGGTACCGCAGGGTCATCACACGGTCGGCCGTGACGAGGGCCTCGTCGTAGCGGAAGTTCTGTTCGAACTGGCCGTTGCCGTCCTCGTGGTCGTTGGCGTAGTTGCCCCAGCCGAGAGTGTTCATCGCCGACGAGATGGACGTGAGGTGCTCGTACATGCGGGTGACGTCGCGGGCGTCGTAACAGGGCTGGCGCGAGGTGTCGAGGAGATCGGCGGTGCGCAGGGTCCCCTCCTCGTCGCGCTGGACGAGGAAGTACTCGATCTCGGCGCCGACCTTGACCGTGAGTCCCTTTTCCGCCGCGGCGGCGAGCGCCTTCTCGAGGATGATTCGCGGGGCGAAGGGCCAGGGCTTGCCTTCCACGTGGGGATCGCAGTGGACGAGCGCGAGGCCGTCGCGGATGAAGGGGATGGGGGTGAACGAAGAGAGATCGGGGATCGCGACGAGGTCGGGATCTTTCGGCACCTGGCCGATGGAACCGGCTGCGTAGCCGGCGAATCCGACACCGTCGTTCTGGAGTTCGTCGGCCGACTCGACCGGAACCAGCTTGGCACAGGGCTTTCCGGACAAGGTCGTGAAGACGGCCAGGATGAAGCGGGTGCCGGTGGCGCGTGCGAGAGAAGCGAGATCTGTGGCCTGGTCCGCGATGGTGCCGGACGCAGTGCTCGGGTGCGGGTGACCGTTCGTCGACTGCGACCGCCGGGAGATGAGGTCGGTGGCTTCGAGCGTCATGGGAACTCCTGTGGTTCGGCGGCGGGGTTTCATGATGTGAATCGCTGTCGAATGTAATGAAACATAGCACGCATGACGACGGCGTTACGGAGCGGAGAAACGTCTGTGACACTCCGCCCCGTCCCAGGCCGATATCGACGCGCTAGCTGCCCCAGTGAGCCGGCGGTGAGAGGCGGTGCGGCAGCGTGGTGTCCGCACTACCCCGGGCGGCCGCGATCTGTGGCTGCGTCACATACAGTGCGGTCGAAAGGTCTGCGCCCTCGATCCGGGCATCCCGCAGGTCGGCGCCGAGGAGATCGACACCGGCCAGGGTGCTTCCCCGCAGATCTGCCGCGATCAGACACGCGCCTCTGAGGTCGGCGCCGCACAGGCTGTGCGCGCGCAGGTCTCTGCCCGCCAGGTCGGCACCCGGATATGCGTCGGGCACGGTCGCTCGTGCGTCCGCCCGATACCCGGCGCGCACCTCTTCGCTGACCTGCCGGAGTGCCAGGGCGACGCGGGCATGCAGTGCGTTCACATCCGTCCTCAACAGCGCATCGATCGTCCCGCGCGCCGTGCGTGCGACGAGTTCGGCGAGATGCAGCGCCGCTCGCGCTGCGTCGGGATCGAAGGTGCGTGCCCGCGCCTCCGCGAGGTGCCAGAGCATCTCGTGTAGTTGCCGCACGACCGCGAACGCGGCAAACATCGTGCGGCGCTCCTGCGAGTCCCGATCCGGCTCGGTGCCGTGGAAGAGGCGTTGGGAGACCGCTTGACCGGCGCCGAAGCAGTCGAAGGCCGCACAACCGCGGAACCCTCTGGCGTGCAACGTCCTGTGGATTCCACACGAATGGTCGGGCTCGAGGTTCGGGCACGGTACGCCGGCAGGTTTGTCGATGGGAAAGTCCGCCGATCTCGAGAATCCGAAAGCGTTACAGCACAGCGCGAAACAGTTCGAACAGTCGGCTTCTAGTTCCGAGGAGAGGGGGATGGTGACGGGCATGGGTGCTCCAGAAGGTGATGTGGGTGCGAATCGGGGAGCGGGGAACCAACGTCCGGTTCCCGGTCGAAACACACGGAATCACCACACCGCGGAGAGGCGACGAGAAGTCGTCGCGGTGGGTTCGGCTCACAGAGACAGCATGCGTATCACTTCCGACACCGTAACAAGCGCTGAGGCGGACCATCAAGACGCGCGAGGAGTCGGTCACGCGTTCTCACTCGCACACCTCTAGCGCATTTCACCGGCGCCCGCGTAGGGGTGCAGACTCGCCAAGGGCTTGCCCTCCTCGAATCGCGAAAACCGGAAGTCGTCGCCGTCCACCTCGGGCGTGCCGGAAATGCCGTCGAGCAGGAGATCAGCGGCCAATCGCCCGACGGAGGGAGAGATCTTGTAACCGTGGCCACTGAAGCCGACGAGCAGGAACAGGCCGGGAGCGGGGGACGGGCCGATGATCGGATTGTAGTCGGGTGTGACGTCGTAACAACCGGCGTAGGACGACGCCAGTCGCGGGTCGGGCATGTGGGGGAGCAGGCGATCCAGTTTGCCGATCGCGGCGGCGACGACGTGGTCGCCGGCGCGGTTGGAGTAGGTGTCCGGATCGGCCCACTCGGGGGTCGAGTGGTCGCTGTTGCCGACGAGCAGGTCGCCGTTCGGCTCGCGCCTGAGGTACTGCAGGTTCACCAGATCCGAGAATGTGGGCACATCCGGTGTGGGGGTTCCCTGGTCGACGAGCAGAATCGACTCGCGTTGCACGCGTACGGGGACCTCGATGCCGGCGGTGGCGCCGAGCGTCGGAGACCATGCTCCCGTCGCGAGCACCACTGTGTCCGCGTGGATTTCGGATCCGTCGGCGAGAACGACACCGTAGACTTCGCCGTTCCCGCGCTGCAGAAGGGCGGTGACCTCGGCCGCCTGCCGGATTCGGACCCCGAGGCGTCGTGCCTGCGCGGCGTAGGCCATACCCGTCATATACGCGTCGCCGTGCCCTCCGAGGGGTTCGTAGGCGAACGCCGCGAAATCGTCGAGGGCGATACCGGGCCATATGTGCGCGACCTCGTCGGCGTCGAGCGACTCCACGGGTATACCCAGATCGCGGTGCATCTCGGTGTTGGCGGTCATGGGTGCGACGTTGTTCGCGCCCACTCCCACGATGTACCCGGTCTGCCGGAAGCCGATGTCCGTACCGAAGATCTCCTCGGCAGCCGAGAAGACCTGAACCCCGTGCCAGGCCATCGCCGCGAGCGATCGCACACCGTAGTGGCAGCGGACGATCCCGCTCGATTTTCCGGTCATGCCGGAACACAGCGTGTGTCGCTCGAGAACGAGGACGTCGGATTCACCGCGTTCGGCAAGTGACCAGGCTGCGGCCAGTCCCTCGAGTCCGCCACCGACGATCACTACACGGGTGCTCTTTGTCATCGGTCCTCCACAATCGTGTTTCTTAATGAGAGACAGTGTTGCATACGAAGAAACGTAACGACCCGTCGGCGTGTGACGTGAACGTAAAATATTGGCCCGGTAGCGTCGATGCTGTGAGCGTGACTGTGCGTCCGGCGACGAAGACCGATGTCCCTGCCGGCGCAACTGTGCTGGCGGATGCGTTCTTCGACGACCCGGTGATGGCGTGGATGTGGCCCGACGAAGGGCGTCGTGAGCACGGGCTACGACGGTATTTCGCTGCCGAAGCCCGATTTCATTCCGTGCCGGTCGGCGGTGCCGACATTGCGGAGAGGGACGAAATCGTGGGCGGTGCCGCATTGTGGGGCCCCCCGGTGCATGGAAGCCGACGGTATGGCAGTCGCTTCGCATGTGGCCCCGGCTCGCGGTCGCACTCGGCAGTCACCCGCGCGCCGGAATCGCCGTCAGCGCAGCACTCGAGGCCGTTCATCCCGCCGAACCGCACTGCGACGCACGCGCCGGCCTATCTCGAACCCAGCAAGGAAGTGAACATCGGCTACTACGAACGCTTCGGATTCGAGGTCACCCGCGAGATCGTGATTCCCCGCGGCGGGCCCACCCTCTGGGCCATGTGGCGGAATCCGCGCTGAGCGACAGGGGACTCGACCGCGCTGTCACAAGCTCCACTTCCGGAGGAACTCGTCGCGACCCGTGGAGCCCGGTACGAGACGGGGGACGGGAACCGGACGTCGCTGGGAGCGCCACCACGCTGTTGTGGCGTGCGACCGCAGGACTTCGACAGTGCGAGCGATGGCTTCGGGGTCGCGCAATTCGCGACGCGCGTCGGGGTTTTCGATGTAGTGCTCGACGGCTGCGTCGATGATCTCGGGTGCGATCCTGAAAGGCCGGCGGTCGACACGTACAACCACCACCTCTCCGTCGGTGGATGAGCGGAGTGTGGTGACCGTGTTGTCGATGCCTCTCCACAGGCGGGGAACTCGGGAGGAAAGAACTGCACAGTGGTGGGGCCTGAGCCAGACGAGAAGATATTTCCAGTGCGTGTTGGCCTGGATGATCGACAGGCTGTCCCAAGGTATCCACGCGTCGAAAGCGTAACCCCGGAGGTGGATTCCGTCGTGGCGGACGGCGATGTAACCGGGGCGGATGCGTCCGAGCAGGATCAGTGCACCGACGCCTGCTTGGTAGCCGCAGGTGACGAACAGAACGAGTGCCCATGTGCCGAGGTCGAAATCCCCGTCGTCGGGATACCGGGAGGGACCCGACTCGGCGGTTCTCACCAGGAACACCACCATGGCAGTGACAGCCGGGAGTGCTACGAACAGGGAAAGGTTGAACAGCAACCGAGATCTTTGGAGCAGGAGAGCCGGTACGCCTTCGTCCGTCCCGACGACGATGTCGGAACGGCGGGTTCGAGGGCTGTGCATGAGCACGAAGCAGATCACGCCGACGCCAGTGAGGATCCCGAACGCAATTGCAGCGCCGAGCGAATCGGCGAAGAAGGACGGACCGGGTTCGAACCTGTACGTATCGCGATCCGCCGATCCTTGCCAGAGGGCGGAAAACAAAGCGGCGTTGCCGAAAACCATGACGGCGTTGCCGACCAGAAAGAGGACGTAGGTTCTGAGAATTCCGTACACCCTCCGCCGGCCCGAGCCGTCATCCAGTGGTACCTCTTCAATTGCCATCGGTAAGCCCACCTCGCACGGCTCTGCCGAGATCTCCCAACGCATCTATTGCTTCGCGCGCTTCTCGGAGTCCCGCATCGAGCGTGCTGAGAATTGTCGCGGAGGAATCCTCGTAGAGGTGGTCGACGCTGCCGGCAGTCATGATGCCGACTGCTGTTCCCGCGAGTGCACCGGTGAGTGTGCCCGCCACGGGAAAGGTCGACCCTAAAATAGCTCCCGCCGCGATCGATGCCGCGAGCCCGGCCGAATTCGACACCACAGCCTGCTCGAGAGGCTCACCGGCGAAGTAGTCGATTCCCGCACCCGCGACGAGGCCCAGTGCGCCTGTCCCCACGGCCAGCCTCGTCGGGATGGGCGCCAGATTCGTATGCTTCGCGAGCGTGGCAGCGAGATCGTCGGTGGATGCCTTCGCCTGTCCGAACAGACGCCGCACCTCGTCGTACGGGGTACCCGGTGCGAGGTCGATTACCGCTTGCATGGACCGCGTCGAATGGTGGAGAAACGCCGTAGCTCTCTTGTCCAGCTGATCGACATGTCGGCTCAGTTCTGCAGTGAGGTAGTCGAATCCGGTTGTGGTGGTGAACAGTGCGGCCCACGCGGCACTTGTCCACCGATGGGTGACTCCCGCGATATCGCGTGCCCACCGGCGGTGCACATCTGTCGCGGCATCCGCCAACTCGTCATAGATTCGGAGCAGAGACTCGTCCGAATACGGACCCGGATCGCCGATGGTGTTGCACACGACCGGGAGTCCGGCACTCGCCGCGCGGTCGCGAATATCCGACATATCCGCGAGAGCCGAAGCGAGCGCAACCGACAGCGTGTCGAAATCGTCCGCAGCGGAGAGCGTCCTCGCGTGAAACTCGTCGACGACCCGCACGATCCGCGATGCCTCGCGCAGGTACCGGTCGGACGCCTCTCCCTCCCATGCGTCATCGGCGATGCGGCGGGCTTCTTCGGCATTGTCCCCGGCCGCAGCGAGGGCGGCCGCGAGGTGGCAGCGGATCAAGTGCCCGACGCGCGAGATATCGGCGGGATCGCCGTCGATGTAGGTATCGATCGGCACGGCTCACTCGCCCTGATCGGGCCATGCAGTGACGATTCGCTCGGCGGTGCCGGCGTCACTGTCGCGGTACGCCTCGGCGCAGGAGCTGAGCATGCCCGCAGCGATACCGAGCGTGTGCACGAGACCTGCGACATCCCCGACGGCCCGCCCGAGTACGCCGACAAGCGCGCCGGTGGCCGCGCCTGCCTGCACTGTGTCGGGAAGCGGGTCGACTGCGGCCGCCACAACACGGGCGGAGTCTTCGTATCGCGCTGCGGCGCGGAGTAGTTCGTTCGGATCGACGTGCAGGCTCAACGCGTCGCCTGCCGGCGCGGCGTGCTCCCGTTACCCGGTCGTCGGCCTTCGCCGCCGTACAACGCTCGGCCACATGGACTTTGCAGAAGTGGTGACACTGCATGCGACGGTAAGGTCACGACGATCCCCCCTGATCGGTCGGCGACGCCGGACCCCCCGGTCGGCGACATCGGCGACAGGGTATCAAGATCGAATCGGTTGTGCGATGCGGGCGCAGCGACTACGCCCCGTGACTACGGCGGTCAGGCACCCTGCCACACGGTGTCGAACGGCGTGTGCCCCGACACCCGGCCCTTGATGCCCTTGGTGACGAAGTCCTTCGCATTCTGCACCGCGCGAGTGACGTCGGTGCCTTTCGCGATTTCCGCGGTGATCGCGGCGGCGAGAGTGCACCCGGCGCCGGAGACCCGCTCGCTGCCGATCTTGGGTGCCGACAGCAGCGTCACCTCCCGGCCGTCGAACAGCACGTCGACCGCGTCGTCACCGGCGAGTTCGACACCGCCCTTCGCGACGACGTACTGCGGTCCGAGATCGTGGATGCGGCGCGCGGCTTCGACCAGGTCGTCGACCGAGTCGATGCTGTCCATGCCGGACAGGGTGCGGGCCTCGAAGAGGTTGGGGGTCACCACGGTGGCGTGGGGGAGTATCTGGGTGCGCAGCGCGTTGTCGGTGTCGAGTGCCGCGCCGGGTTCCTGCCCTTTGCAGATCAGGACCGGGTCGAGCACGACGTGCCGCCAGTTCTTCTTGCCCAGCGCGTCCGCGACCACGTCGATCGTCGCCGGAGTTCCGAGCATGCCGATCTTCACGACGTCGAGGTCGTGGGCCGCCGTCGCAGCCTGAATCTGGTCGGCGATGACCTGCGGGTCGATCGGTACGAATCGGTGACCCCAGTTGTTCCCGGGGTCGAACGACACGATGCAGGTGATGGCACCGACCCCGTACACGCCGAGTTGCTGGAACGTCTTGAGGTCCACCTGCAGCCCGGCACCGCCGGTGGCTTCCGATCCGGCAATGACGAAGGCGAGATCGACCACGATGAGTTCTCCGTTCGGCTGGGATGATCGCGGATGCATCAGCGATCGTGTAGCAGGCGTCCCAGCCTAACAACCGGGACTACGGAGCCCGCAGGGGTCATCGGGCGAAACGCCCGGTGTGTACGGTCCTCGTCCGGCAGCATGGAGGCATGTGACGGCGTAGGCGAGGGACGATGACACGCTTCTTCGGAGTGATGCTGGTACTGGTGGCAGTCGTCGCTGCCGGTTTCTATTTCGCCTTGCGCGGCCTCTCCGACTCCGATTCGACACGGACCGTCGAAGACACCCGGGTGCTCCTCGACGGCACTCCCACCACGTGCGGTGAACTGCTCGGCGCACCGTGCAGCGTGGCGATGCAGACCACGTACAACCGGATCGCGCCCCGACTCGACGGCTTCGTGCGCGGAGCCGATCTCGGTCCGTGGGCCGCAACGCTCGACTCGGATGAGACGGCCGCCCTCGTCGTCGAAGCGTGCAGCCTGATCGGTCAGCCGGGGCAGACGCAACTCGAATTCGTCGACCTTGCCCGCGTCCGGCACCCGGAAGCGGGAAGCCCGGAGCTGTTCCCCTTCTGGAATCGTGCGCGTGAGGGTCTGTGCCCGCCTCCGGCCTGACACACCCGCAGGGCGCGTCCCCGACGTTAGGGTTTCGGGCATGACCGCCTTCGACGATCTCGACGACTACCTTGCGCTGCCGCGTGCCACGAGCCTCGTGATGTCGCCCGACGGCACCCGCCTGGTACTCGCGCAATCGGTGCTCGACGAGAAGGCCACGGCGTACACCGGGGCACTGTGGGAAATCGATCCCGCAGGCCACGAACCCGCCCGCCGGCTGACGCACGGCGTGACGGGCGAATCGAACCCGACGTTCACAGCCGACGGCGACCTGCTGTTCATCGCCTCCCGGGGGGACGGCGACCCGGCGTCACTGTGGAGCCTCCCCGCAGCCGGAGGCGAAGCCACACCCGTGGCCACACGCAAGGGCGGCGTCGCGACGGTCCACGCCGCGGCATCCGCAGATCGCATCGTCGCCACCGCGAGCGTGTTCGGGCACCGGGACAGCGACGACGAACGTATTCGCACCGCACGCGACGACGCGAAGGTGACCGCGACCCTGCACACCGGATATCCCGTCCGCTACTGGGATCACGATCTCGGACCCGACCGCCCGCATCTGCTGACCGTGTGGGAACGCGGAGACCTGGTCGACCTGACACCCGGCATCCGCGGTGCTCTGCGCGACGCGCAACTCGACGTGGCCGCCACCGGGTCGTTCGCCGTGTCGACCTGGGTCGTATCCGGCCCGCGCGCATCCCGTCGGACCACTCTCGTGCGGATCGACCTCGCTACCGGACTTCGCACGCCGCTCGTCGACGATCCCACCGGGGACGCGCTCCACCCCGTCGTGTCACCGGACGAAACCCGGCTCGCCTTCCTGCACGAGACGGCGGGCGATCCCGACACGCCCCTGAAGACGACGGTGCGCATACTCGACCTCACGGACGGCACCACCACCGTCGCGGCACCCGGATGGGACCGGTGGCCCACCTCGATCGCATGGCTACCCGACGGGTCCGGACTCGTCCTCACCGCAGACGACCACGGACGCGCCCCCATCTTCGTACTCCGCTCGGGAGCCGACCGCCCCGACGCTCTCACCGGCGGGGACGAGGCCTACACCGACGTGCGTGTCGCACCCGACGGCACTGCTCTGTACGCGCTGCGGGCCTCGTATCGCATGCCGCCGCACCCCGTCCGCATCGCCCTGACCGGACCCGACGCGGGCACCGTGACCCCGTTGCGAGCCCCCGCGGACCTACCGGAGCTTCCCGGTAGGCACACCGAGATCACCACGACCGCCGCGGACGGAACCCCGCTGCGCGGCTGGTTGGCAATGCCCCACGGCGCAAGCGACGGGTCACCGGTCCCACTGCTGCTGTGGATTCACGGTGGACCGCTGGGGAGTTGGAACACCTGGTCGTGGCGATGGAACCCGTGGCTGATGGTCGCGCGCGGATACGCCGTGTTGCTCCCGGATCCCGCACTGTCCACCGGGTACGGCGAAGAGTTCGTCCTGCGAGGCTGGGGCCGGTGGGGAGCCGAACCGTACACCGACCTCATGGCGATCACCGACGAGGCCGTCGCGCGACCCGACATCGACGCCGACCGCACCGCGGCGATGGGCGGATCGTTCGGCGGCTACATGGCGAACTGGGTGGCCGGGCACACCGATCGGTTCCGCGCGATCGTCACCCACGCGGGTTTGTGGGCGCTCGACCAGTTCACGCCGACCACCGACGTCGCCTGGTACTGGCAGCGGGAGATGACTCCCGAGATGGCCGTGGAGAACTCTCCGCACCTGTTCGTCGCCGACATCGTCACGCCGATGCTGGTCATTCATGGTGACAAGGACTATCGCGTGCCCATCGGAGAGGCGCTACGGCTCTGGTACGAGTTGCTCGACGAGTCGGGGCTGCCCGCGGAGGACGACGGGACCACGGTGCACCGGTTCCTGTACTTCCCGTCCGAGAACCATTGGGTCCTCAGCCCCCAGCACGCCAAGCTCTGGTACCGGGTGGTCGAGGCGTTCCTGTCCGAGCACGTGCTGGGCCGGCCGGTCGAACTACCGGAGCTGCTGGGCTGAGGGCCGTTCCCGTGCGGGCACCGGCGGCGGTCCGGGATACGGCAGCGGCCGACAGCCCGTGTCCAGGCGGTTTGTGCTCGACGCTTACGATTGCCTGGTGACCAGTGCGCCAGAGAACCCCCAGAATCCCGCAGATGCCCTCCCCAAGAGCTGGGACCCCAGCGCTGTCGAGGCCGAGCTCTATCAGGGGTGGGTGGACGCCGGTTACTTCGAGGCGGACCCGGGAAGCGACAAGCCCGGCTACTCCATCGTGCTCCCGCCCCCGAACGTCACGGGCAGCCTGCACATGGGTCACGCGCTCGACCACACCCTGATGGACGCGCTGACCCGCCGCAAGCGCATGCAGGGCTGTGAGGTGCTCTGGCTCCCCGGTATGGACCACGCGGGCATCGCGACCCAGACCGTGGTGGAGAAGCAACTCGCCGTCGACGGCAAGACGAAGGAAGACTTCGGCCGCGAACTGTTCATCGACAAGGTGTGGGAGTGGAAGCGCGAATCCGGCGGCACCATCCAGGGGCAGATGCGACGTATCGGCGACGGCGTCGACTGGTCGCGTGATCGCTTCACGATGGACGAGGGTCTTTCCCGCGCCGTGCAGACGATCTTCAAGCGCATGTACGACGACGGCCTGATCTACCGTGCCGAGCGCCTGGTCAACTGGTCACCGGTGCTGCAGACGGCGATCTCCGACATCGAGGTCAAGTTCGAGGAGGTCGAAGGCGAACTCGTGTCGCTGCGCTACGGCTCGCTCGACGACGCCGAGCCGCACGTCATCGTCGCCACCACCCGTGTCGAGACGATGCTCGGTGACACCGCGGTCGCGGTGCATCCCGAAGACGAGCGCTACAAGCACCTTGTGGGAACCACGATCTACCACCCGATCACGGGACGCCAGATCCCGGTGATCGCCGACGCGTACGTCGATCCCGAGTTCGGCACCGGCGCTGTGAAGATCACCCCCGCGCACGATCCCAACGACTTCGAGATGGGTCTGCGGCACAACCTGCCGATGCCCACCATCATGGACAAGACCGGCAAGATCGCAGACAGCGGAACACGTTTCGACGGGATGGACCGTTTCGAAGCACGTGTGAAGATCCGTGAGGAACTCGCCGAACAGGGCCGCGTCGTCGCCGAGAAGCGTCCGTACGTCCACAGCGTCGGCCATTCCGAGCGGTCCGGCGAGACCATCGAGCCGCGCCTGTCGATGCAGTGGTGGGTGAAGGTCGACAAGCTTGCCGAAACCGCCGGCGACGCAGTGCGCAACGGCGACATGGTCATTCATCCCAAGAGCCAGGAACCGCGCTGGTTCGCCTGGGTCGACAACATGCACGACTGGTGCATCTCGCGGCAGTTGTGGTGGGGTCATCGCATCCCGATCTGGTACGGCCCCGACGGCGAAGTGCAATGCTTCGGCCCGGACGAAACCGCACCCGAAGGCTGGGAGCAGGATCCCGACGTCCTCGACACCTGGTTCTCCTCCGGACTGTGGCCGTTCTCGACGATGGGCTGGCCCGACAAGACGCCCGAACTCGAAAAGTTCTATCCCACCAGCGTTCTCGTCACCGGCTACGACATCCTGTTCTTCTGGGTCGCCCGCATGATGATGTTCGGTACCTACGTCGCCGACGACGACGCGGTGAACGGCGGCAAGGTGCCGTTCAAGGATTTGTTCCTGCACGGACTGGTCCGCGACCAGTTCGGCAAGAAGATGTCGAAGTCGCGTGGCAACGGCATCGACCCGCTGGACTGGGTGGACCGCTTCGGCGCCGACGCACTGCGCTTCACCCTCGCGCGCGGCGCGAACCCGGGTGCCGACCTCTCCGTCGGCGAGGACCACGCACAGTCCTCCCGGAACTTCGCCAACAAGCTGTTCAACGCCACCAAGTTCGCGCTCATGAACGGCGCCGTGGTGAGCGAGATCCCGGCCCGCGACGACCTCACCGACGCCGACCGGTGGATCCTCGACCGGCTCGACCAGGTGCGCGCCGAGGTCGACGAGGCCTTCGAGAAGTTCGAATTCTCCAAGGCGTGCGAGGCGCTGTACCACTTCGCGTGGGACGAAGTGTGCGACTGGTACCTCGAGCTCGCCAAGGTGCAGTTCGCGGACGGTGACGTCAGGAGCGCGCACACCAAGGCCGTGCTCGGAACCGTGCTCGACCAGTTGCTGCGGATGCTGCACCCGGTCATCCCGTTCGTCACCGAAACGCTCTGGAAGGTGCTCACCGGCGGCGAGTCGCTGGTGATCGCATCCTGGCCGGTCGCGAGTGGCGTGCCCGCCGATGCGGACGCCCTGCGCCGCGTCGAGGACATGCAGAAGCTCATCACGGAGATCCGCCGGTTCCGCAGCGACCAGGGCCTCAAGCCGTCGCAGAAGGTCGCGGCCCGGCTCGAGGGGATCGACGGTGCCGACCTCGTCGCCCAGGTTCCCGCGGTGCGGTCACTGGCGCGTCTCACCGATCCCGAGGACGGATTCGCAGCGACGGCGTCCATCGAGGTCCGTCTGTCCCGCGCGACCGTCACCGTCGAGCTCGACACCTCCGGCAGTATCGATATCGGAGCCGAAATCGCACGTCTGCGTAAGGATCTCGCCGCGGCGGAGAAGGATCTCGCGGCGACCTCCGGCAAGCTGTCCAACGATGCGTTCCTGGCGAAGGCGCCCGAACCGGTCGTTGCGAAGATCCGCGCGCGCAAGCAGGTCGCCGAGGAAGAGATCGCTCGCATCGACGCGCGACTGAAGGAGTTGGGCCAGGCGTGACCACCGATAATTCCGGGGGACCGTCCCCGGTCGACGTCGCCGAACTGGCGCGGGGGGGGGGGCGCGGCCCCCCCCCCCCCCCCCGGGCCCGAGACCAAGATCGAACCGTCGCTGGCGCGTATCGCGGCGCTGATGGACATTCTCGGCTCGCCGCAGAACAACTATCCGTCCATCCACGTGGCGGGCACCAACGGCAAAACCTCCGTCGCCCGGATGATCGACGCCCTGCTGACCCGGATGCATCATCGCGTGGGCCGCACCACGAGTCCGCACCTGCAACTCGCGACGGAGCGCATCAGTATCGACGGCGCGCCGGTGTCACCGCGCACCTATGTCGACACCTACCGCGACATCGAACCGTATGTGCGCATGGTCGACGAGCAATCCGAGGCGGCCGGCGGACCGAAGATGAGCAAGTTCGAGGTGACCACCGCGATGGCGTTCGCGGCGTTCGCGGACGCACCGGTCGACGTCGCAGTCGTGGAGGTGGGCCTCGGGGGACGCTGGGACGCGACCAACGTGGTCACCGGTCAGGTCGCGGTGATCACCCCGATCGGAATCGACCACACCGGATACCTCGGTGAGACGCTCACCGAGATCGCGGGGGAGAAGGCCGGAATCATCAAGAAGGCCCGGGGCGACGACCTGGTCCCGCGCGACACGGTCGCCGTCATCGCGCAACAGGAGCCCGAAGCGATGGACGTCCTGCTCCGGCAGACCGTCGAAGCGGATGCGGCCGTTGCTCGTGAAGGCTCCGAGTTCGCGGTGGCGCGGCGTGCCGTGGCCGTCGGAGGTCAGCAACTCGACCTCCAGGGGCTCGGCGGTGTCTACACCGACATCTTCCTGCCGCTCCACGGCGAGCACCAGGCGCACAACGCCGTGGTGGCCTTGGCTGCCGTCGAAGCGTTCTTCGGCGCCGGCCCGCAGAAGCAACTCGACGTCGACGCGGTGCGCGAGGCCTTCGCCTCGGTCGTCAATCCCGGACGCCTCGAGCGCGTGCGCAACGCTCCGACCGTCTTCCTCGATGCAGCCCACAACCCGCACGGCGCGAAGGCGCTCGCGGCCGCGCTCGCCGACGAGTTCGACTTCCGCAAACTCGTCGGCGTGGTCAGCGTCATGGCCGACAAGGATGTGGCAGGTCTCATCGAGGCGCTCGAACCGGTCTTCGACGAAATCGTCGTCACCCATAACGGCTCGCCCCGGGCGATGGACGTCGAGGATCTCGCGAATATCGCTGTCGCGCGGTTCGGCGACGAACGGGTCGTCACCGCGGAGACACTGCCCGACGCGATCGAGACCGCGATCGCGATTGCCGAGGAAGTCGGCGAACCCGGTGAGGCAGTATCGGGTGCGGGCGTCGTGGTGACCGGCTCGGTGGTGACCGCAGGTGCTGCCCGCAGTCTGTTCGGAAAGGAACCCGCGTGACCAACCAGAACCCGGCGGAACCGGAGTTCGGACCGCCGACCAAGGACCCCTGGAAGGGTTTCCGGGGTGTGATGGCCGGAACCCTCGTTCTCGAAGCGATCGTCGTACTGCTGGTGCTGCCGGTGATCGCGACCCTCGGCGGCGGCCTGACCGCGCTGTCGGGCGGGTACGTCGTCGGACTCGCGGTGCTCATGATCCTCGGGGCAGGGGTGCAGGGACGCTCGTGGGCGATTCCGTTCAACCTCACGCTGCAGGCTCTCGTCCTGCTCGGATTCCTCATCGACCCCGCGCTCGGCGCGGTCGGCGTGCTCTTCGGTGTGGTCTGGGCATACCTGCTCTACCTGCGGAAAGACATCAAGGATCGTGAATCGAGGGGTCTGCTACCGGGCCAGCGAGGCTGACCTCTACGCTTGTCGCGTGACTGAGCGCACCCTTGTACTGATCAAGCCCGACGGCGTTGCCCGCCGTCACGTCGGAGAAATCCTGTCGCGCATCGAGCGCAAGGGGCTGGACATCGTGGCTCTCGAGCTCCGTGTCGCCCCTGTCGAGGTCGCGGCGGCCCACTATGCGGAGCACGAGGGCAAGCCCTTCTACGACTCGCTGATCGAGTTCATCACCGGTGGCCCCCTCGTGGCCGCGGTGCTCGAGGGCCCGCGCGCGATCGCGGCGTTCCGTCAGCTCGCCGGCGGAACCGATCCGGTGGAGAAGGCCGTTCCGGGCTCGATCCGGGGCGATCTCGGCCTCGATCCGGGTGAGAACCTCGTCCACGGATCCGACTCCGCCGAGTCGGCCGAACGCGAGATCGCACTGTGGTTCCCGGCCCTCGCCGGTAACTAGTCCACCCACGGTGGCGGCCGTTCTGCTGGCGCCCCGGTGTCGTGCGGAAACCGTCCGCGACGACACGAATCAACGTTCCCGATATCGACCGACGGCGCCCCGCGGGGCGCCGTTGGCGTATCCGCGCACGCCTGTGTGGGATACTGGGGAAGGTTGCACCGTGCGAAACCCGTCCGGGGCGACCGAACGACATCACGGATCGATGCCCGACATCGCTGTGGCCGAGGACGAAGGAACCACCTCGCTCCGCGACATGCTGGATGTTCCGGCGCTCGAACCGCGATCAAGCCAGGCATCGCTCGGCCGTGCAGTGATAACGGGCACCGGACGGCCGTGTGATGCGAGACCGGATGATCTCGCGCCCCCAGGCGCGGGCATACAAGCAGCGCCCTCGCGTGGCCGCTCACATCGCACGAGTCGGTGATGGACGCGCCCGGGGGCTTAGGAGACTTACGTGGCCGATCAAGAGCCGCCGGAGAACAATTCCATCGAATCCGCGGACGTCGTCGCCGACGGCACCGAGGTACCGAACCTGCCCGCGAAAATTCGCGTGCACGCGCTCGCCAAGATGCTGGGACTCACCAGCAAGCAGGTGATCGCAAAGGCCACCGAACTCGGGACTGCGCTCAGCAGTGCGCACGCAACGCTGCACCGCGACGCCGCCCGAGAGGTGTACGCCGCACTGAGCGGCGCTTCCGAGCCTGCCGCTCCGGTCGCTCCTGAGGGACGCACCGAGGCTCAGGCACCCGAGACCCAGGCACCCGAGGCCCAGGAACCCGAGGCTCCGGCCGCCGAGGCGCCGGGCGACACAACCCTCGCGCACACCGAAGAGCCGGTGCTCTCCCCGGAGCCGAAGGTCGCGGACAAGGACGAGCCCGTCCAGGAGACGTCGATCGGTGGACCCACCGGTCTGTTCACATCCCCGGAACAGCACACCCCGTTGTTCGCGCCGCCGGAGCCGGTAGCCGACACGGTCGCCGCACCGCTGTTCCTCCAACCGGTCGCACCCGCGCCTGCGGACGAGGACGCCGACGACGAACCGGTCCGTCCGCGCCGCCGCCGCGCCCGCCGAGGCGCAGCGGCGAAGGACATCGACGAGCAGACCGTCGAGAAGAACGCAGAGAAGACCGCAGAGAAGACTTCCGGGAAAGCACCCGAGACCACGTCCGACAAGGTCGCCGGAGCCGAGGCGCCGGCCGAGCAGGTCGACGAGGCGCCCGCCCGCGATACGGGCTCCGACGGCGGGCGGGGGCCCGGCCCGGCGCGCCCCCCACCGCTGGCGCGCAACCCCCCCCCCCCCC